>JAGCYI010000069.1 GCA_017960885.1 Bacteroidales bacterium | reverse complement strand
TTTAAACATTCCGGCATCTTTCTCGGTAGAATTATCCCCTTTGTTGCTAAGCAATTCGGGCGAATAAACGCAGAAAAATTTCTTTTTGGGGAACGTCTTATTTAACATGTTTTGTATTTTTTTGTGCGGGGCAAAGGTAGATTATTTTGGGAAGACGACATAAAAATATTTTGGGTAATCCACCGATTATTTGTAGAGACGATGTGCACATCGTCTCTACGTTAATTGGCATTGCTAAATTTTGGGGATACGACATAAATTGGGGTAAAAAATTTTGGGGATACGACATATTTTTGGCAAAAAAATTTTGGGGATAGCACTTTTTTGACTATTTTAGGGAAAAAATCAATTATAAAAAATGGGGGAAAAATCACTTTGCTCAATTAGAAAAATGTTAGGTAAAAATTTACAAAGTCCCTTGAAAAAGTGTAAGTTTACCACTAAAAGTCCCTTGAAAAAATGTCAAATAATTAACAATCAAGCGGTTTTGAAAAAAACAGATAAATATAAGAAAAAATAAAGCATCATTTCACTTATAAATAAAATATTTATTCTATCTTTGCGTTGTAATAATAAACAGAAACATTATGAGCAATGCAGAATTAGTGTTGGTAAGCCAAGCCAAGGAATGTACTTTATACACAATTCAGTTTTTGTCGGACAATGAAACTGAGTTTGAGAAGTTTTACAACAAGTTTAAAGACGAGGTGGATTTCAACCCCGACTTAATGCGAATTGTGGGCTTTTTGAACAAGATTGCAGATTTTGGCGCTTTGGAAAGATTTTTCAGACCGGAAGGCAAAATGAGCGACAATGTAGTTGCATTGCCGGTTGTAACATCCAAATTGCGTCTGTATTGTCTGCGACTTTCTGACAAAATACTGATTTTGGGAAATGGCGGTGTTAAAAAATCCAAGACCTACGAACAGGACAGCGAACTTAGCGGCTATGTGCTAACACTTCAAAAATTTGACAAACTGATAAAAGAAGGTGTCAAAAACAAGACCATTGCCATAACCGAAAACACAATCAAAACCGATAAAACCTTTGACCTATGAAAACAATTAACACATTATTCAATCAGATGGTTTCAAAAGTACCGCCCGAAGTTAAACAGGAAATTGATTTCGAGATGGATATTTCAAACCGCATCGACAGCCTGATGAAAAAGCATCACCTCACCAAACTTGAATTTGCCCGCAAACTCGGCAAACGCCCGAGCGAAATCACCAAATGGCTCAGCGGTCAACACAACTTTACACTGAGAACAATTTCTCTATTGTCGACATTTTTCGGGGAAAGGATAATTGAGGTGAGTGTGTGAATATCAGTTGTCGCAAAAAATGCGACAACTACTGGGCGTATTCAAGATTTCTTTCTTCACAAAAACGTATTTAATATCATAATGAATTTAGTAATCTTAATTTAAATTTATTAAATGCATCCTGAAACTGATAAGGTAGTTCTTCATAATACCTATTGCAATAATCCTCATTTTCAAAAAGCCACAAGAAAAAGTCAGGAGAATCAAGAGAATCAACATATTCTTCTATGCTATAAAACATATTGTCATAGTATTGCTCTTTCAATCCTTCCATCTTTCCTCTCCAATTTGGCACTAAATGATTGAGTAACGCCAATGCTTTGTCTGTAACATCCTCTGCAAATGGATTGCCAATAATGCAAATACTATTTTTATTATAAATGTCTAAATCTGAGTTATAATCGTTGGTCGAAAAACTCAAATGTTTATAAATAGTTTTTTGTGGAATTCCCAAATTGTCTATGTACATAAAATCCACGCTATAATCATTTAAATCCGGCATCCATATTTCTTGTCTGTACATTATTTCATGCAATTTCAAATCAAATTTCGATGGGAAAGAAAACCATCTTGTTTCAGTTGATTCATTAGAGGAATAGGAATATCCCTCATTCCCAATTTTTAACAACTCTGCCTTGATAATTATCCTTTTAGTTGATGTTAAATTACCGAACTCAATAATATGATAAGCAAGTTTTTTATGTATATCAAAATTTTCAATAGAATAGTTACGTTTTATATCAAACGATTCGTTTAATTCCGCCGTATAAATATTCGTTTCTGTTAAGAAATCTTCGTTGTCTATTTCATTTACAATTTCTATTTCGTTTCCATTTTCTTCATATTCCGCTAAATAGATATTACTATTTATGTCAAATTTGTAATAATAACCAGAAATCACATTATCTTCTTGTGAATCATGACTTATGCCAAAATAGATATTGCCATCTTTCATAAAATGGAAACCAAAAAAACGCATATGTGAATCGCGAAATCCAACAAAAATCTTACTTTCAGACACTTCAATAGAATAGTCATTCTTATGATTTAAAACCACTATTTCTTTCCATATCTCTGTAATTAGCATTGTAAGATTCACTCTTAAAATGTCTTTTTCATATATACCAAAAGTTATATTTGTGTTTTTCAGACGTATTCCCCATCCTTCAAATTTCTGAAATTGGCTATAACCAATCATTTTATATTCATGATAATCTCTATACGTAAGACCATCTAAGAATCCGTCTTTGTACATACCATGCACATCGCATTTATCTCCATAAATTATACCTATACCATTGGGAATATAAGATATTCCATCAAATAATGCCTGTCCCGTATAGATACGTCCATCTTTTATTTTTGTCTTATCCTCAACATATTTAATGCTTATCTTATCATCAGCAACTAAACCATAGAAAATGATAGACTTATTCGATGATGAAAAATTAATGCCTGCATTTGCGGAAGAAAAATATATAGACGTAATCTTTCCTTCGTTTAGCGATATTTCACACACATTGGTTGGAAAACTAAAAAGATCTATAAAAGTAATACTTCCTTTTTCGCATTTAGGCTCAGAATAAAAAGTAAATTCAGTGCTAACATCTATATTATTGATATTACCGAGTTTAAATACAGTAATATTATCGCGTGTTTTCCTGACTGAAATAACTACCTCGGTACTACCTTCATTCAAAACATTGCCATTTTCGTCAGTTTCTTTATATTTGTTCGCTTTAAAAATAAATTCA
Source organism: Bacteroidales bacterium (assembly GCA_017960885.1). Lineage (GTDB taxonomy): Bacteria > Bacteroidota > Bacteroidia > Bacteroidales > UBA3824 > UBA3824. The sequence continues at coordinate 2,922 of JAGCYI010000069.1, read as the reverse complement.
CTTGGTACTATCATGTTTTTTTTCTTTTTTACTACAACAACTCTTGATATCTATGGCATAAAAATCAGGGTGCAAGTATCTAATAGCACAACTGAGGCCAACCAAAGCCTTAACTACACTATATAGAAAACTCACACCCCTTATGGGAGTGCGAGCATTTGCAAGAACTGACGTGTTAATTCTGATAATTTGGTTGTTTCAGTCGTGTCAGTTCAGCAAACGCTCTTAATTTCTTATGTCTGTCTTTCGACGCTCCAAATATAACAATTATTTCACATCACGACAAAATCTTTTAGCATTTTTTTTTACAAAAAAACTCAAAACATTGTTTACAAATTACTTATAGGAATATCCAAAGATGAAATTGTTTTCAATTGTTTCAACGCTGTTTGGCGTAAAAGTTCAAGACGACGACCTTGTTCTATATTCTGATTAATCATTATAGCGTTATAACTTTCAAGATTAGCAAGAATTAAAAGTTGGCTTATGGTGGCATAGTCACGGATATTGCCCTTTTTGCCGGGATTTTCAGTACGCCATTCTTTCGCTGTCTTGCCAAACATTGCAACATTTAGAAGGTCGGCTTCATCAGCATAGACAAATGACTTTTGTTGTTGAGTTAGTTCGGGAAGTATGAGGTTTTCCTTGATTGCAGAAGTCTGTATTTTGTAGTTGAGTTTCGATAGTTCACGGTTAAGATTCCAATTCAATGACAACCTACTGTTCTCGTCAGCCTTCAATCGGCGGTAGTCCTTTATGATGTAAAGTTTGAATTCCGCCGAAATCCACGATGCGAACTCCATTGCAATGTCATAATGAGCGAATGTTCCTCCTCCGTAACGTCCCGATTTTGAAACGATACCTATGGCATTTGTGGCATTAATCCATTTCTGTGGCGACATTGTAAAGGCGTTGGCTCCCGCCTCGTTTTTAAACTCCTCGAATTCGAGGGGTTTAAAATCTTGGTTGTGCAGCATTTCCCACAACCCCAAAAACTCTATAACGTCACGGTTGCGCATCCAATTCTGAATAACCGCAGCCGGTTCGTTACTTTTGTATCTCGCAATATCTGTTAACGACACAAATTCGTTTTGAAAATCGGTAGTGTAAATACCGATTTCAATGCCCTTTGCGTGTATTGTATCTTTTACAGGTTTCATATTTTTGCTTCGAAATAATGATTATAAAAAAAGACCCGCAAACATTTGAGCATTGTATAAAGAGGCTCAGCGAGTTCTATCATTGCAAATATAAAAACATATTTCGTTTATAGCAATTTTTTAATCAACTATTTTGCAATCATTTTATAACATTCTTATTATCAATTATTTTCCACACAATCATGGTAGAGACGTCATATTATGGCGTCTCTACATCAATTAATATTGCCGTATCCATCCGTATTTCTCTTATCCCCCCTACAAAAAACCCTTATTCTTTCTGCGTATATTCACGTACATTTTTTTATAACCCATTACGAACAATCGGTATTGCATAAAATATGCCCCCAAAATACTTTTGCAGTGTCAAAATAATAATGGAACAAACGTCATAATTTTGAAAGGAATGAAAGACATAGGACTATACTCAAAAGACAACGAACACGATGCTTGCGGTATCGGTTTGCTCGTTGACTTGAAGGGTAACAAAACCCACCAACTTGTGGCTGACGCACTTACCGTGCTCGAAAACCTCAAACACCGCGGTGCTGAGGCTGCCGACAACAAAACCGGCGACGGTGCCGGTATTCTCGTGCAAATTCCGCACGAATTTATCCTATTACAGGGCATTCCCGTGCCCGAAAAACTTAAATATGGCGCGGGAATGGTGTTCCTGCCCAAAGATAAAGCACTCGGCGACAAATATTTAGCCGCCATTATCGAAGAAACCGAAAACGAGGGACTCAACCTTTTGAAAGTGCGCGAAGTGCCCGTTAATTCAGATGTGCTCGGTGAGGAGGCGCGTGCCGCCGAACCCCGTATTGTTCAGATTTTTATCACAGGCGAAGATGATACAGCCAAATTTGAGACCCGTCTTTACCTTCTCCGCAAACGTATCGAAAAACGTATTCAAGACAAAGATTTCTACATTGTGTCGCTTTCTACCCGCACAATTATCTATAAAGGAATGTTGTCGTCGATGCAATTGCGTCAATATTATGCCGACCTTTCTAACCCCAATTTTACAAGCGGATTGGCGTTGGTACACTCTCGTTTTAGCACCAATACCTTCCCCACATGGCCGTTGGCTCAGCCTTTCCGTATGCTTGCCCACAACGGCGAAATCAACACCATCCGTGGCAACCGCAAATGGATGGAAGCCCGCGAAAGCGTTCTATCTTCCGAAAAACTCGGCGGTTTAGAAAACTTTTCGCCTATTATTCAAGCCGATATGAGCGATAGTGCTGCATTCGACAATGTTTTGGAATTTTTTGTTCGTTCAGGTATGTCGTTGCCCCACGCTATGGCAATGATGGTGCCCGAATCGTTCAACGAAAAGAATCCTATAAGCGCCAAAATCAAGGCTTTTTACGAATATCATTCTATATTGATGGAGCCGTGGGATGGTCCTGCCGCTCTGATTTTTACCGATGGACGTTACGCCGGTGGAATGTTAGACCGCAACGGACTTCGCCCCGCACGTTATGTGCTCACCACCGAGGGAAGGTTGATTCTTTCGTCGGAGGTTGGATGCCTGCATATCGACGCCGACAAAATTAAGGCTAACGGTCGTTTGCAGCCGGGCAAAATCGTTGTTATCGACTCCGAAACCGGTACAATATATTCTAACGACGAAATCAAACAAAAACTCGCCGACGAAAAAGATTACACAGGTTGGCTTCAAGATAATAGAATCGAACTTGCAAAACTTCATTCGGGTCGTCACGCAGCCAACACGGTTGACGATTTTCAACTTAAACTC
>JAGCYI010000068.1 GCA_017960885.1 Bacteroidales bacterium | reverse complement strand
TTTTTATCCTCCGATCTTGTTATATTTGCAACGTGAATCAAAACATAACGCATTATGATAGAACGTACTGCAATACAAGAGTTGGAAAAATGGAAAAACGGCGAATACCGCAAGCCGCTTATCCTTCGTGGAGCAAGGCAAGTGGGCAAGACTACAATTGTCAACAATTTTGGTAAATTGTATGACAACTACCTGTATTTCAACCTTGAAAAAACTTCTCATAAAGAGACATTGGAACAGGAGATGCCTCTTGACGACAAAATCAACTTGATGTTTGCCGCCGTTGGCAAAGTTCGTAAAAATGGCAAAACGCTAATATTTATCGACGAGATTCAAAACTCGCCCAAAACTATCGCGCTATTGCGATATTTTTACGAGGAACATCCTGATTTGCATATAATTGCGGCAGGTTCATTGTTAGAAAACATCGTTGACGTTAATGCTTCGTTTCCTGTGGGAAGGGTGCAGTATATGGCTTTACGACCGTGTTCGTTCCGCGAATTTGCCGTGGCTATGGGCAAACAAAACTTTTTGCAATTACTTGATAATCCGTTGTATAGCGTACCAATGCACAGCGAATTGATTTCACTTTTCAATCAATACCTGATTGTCGGCGGAATGCCCGAAGTAGTGCAGCGATACAGCCAACAGCGCGACCTTCTCTCTATGGACGACATTTACGACACCCTTTTGCAGGCATACCGAGAAGACACAGAAAAGTACGTCCACCAAAATAAAATACTTGAAACTGTCCGTTTTATTTTGGAAGCCGGATGGCGGGCGGCGGGCGAAACCATAACACTCGGCAATTTTATGGATTCGGGCTACAAAAGCGGCGAAGTAAGCCAGGCGTTCAAACTTTTGGAAAAGGCTATGCTCCTCGAACTCGCTTACCCGACAGAATCGGTGCAAGTGCCTATAATGCCTCAAATTAACCGTACACCAAAACTTCTTTGGCTGGACACCGGACTTGTAAACTACGCCGCCGGTGTAAGAAGCGAAATCATAAGCGCAAAAAACATACTCGACGTTTGGCGCGGACGCATTGGCGAACAGATTGTGGCACAGGAACTTCTGACACTTAACAACAAAGTAGGTCAACGCCGCAATTTTTGGGCTCGCAACAAAGCGCAATCGCCTGCCGAAGTTGATTTTATCTATCAAATTGATTCGCAGATAATACCAATTGAAGTCAAAATGGGACATAATTCGTCGCTAAAATCGTTGCACTCGTTTATGTCGCAGTCGCCCAACAATTTGGCTATTCGAGTTTGGCCTGGTGCGTTCTCTGTTGACGAGGTAAAAAACTCTCTCAACGGCAAGACTTTCAGGCTTATAAACCTACCGTTCTATCTTGTTGGAGGATTGGTGGATGTGGTGAGGAAGTATTCGTAAAAATGCTACATAGATATGGAATTTTTTTGTAACTTTGTGCAAAATTGAATTGCAAACTATGGCAGATAAATTCAACACAAAATACACATCGGCGGTGGAAGCCATCAAAACCGCCATTCTGCAAGGTCAGTACGAAGCCGCCAAAGGCGTTAACCGCATCCAATTGGCTGTCTATTTCGGCATTGGCAAATACATTTCGCTCAATACCCGAAAAAAGAATTGGGGTACAGGTGCTTTGAAAGTAATCAGCGAACAACTTCAAAAGGAGTTGCCGGGATTGAGAGGCTTTTCGGAGCGCAGTTTAAAGAATATGCGCTCTTTTTACGAAGAATGGCAAATGCTTGATGCAAATTCGACAATTGCAATTGTCGATTTGCAAAAATCTAATTCGACAACCACGGTTGCCGAATTGCAGAATACAAATTCGGCAATTGCAATTGCCGAATTACAAAGCAATGATTATCAGATAGATATTCACAAATCAATAACAATTCCCGATGTGAAAGATTTTCCTATTGAAGACTTTTTTAACCTTCCTTTTACGCATCATATAAGAATCATCGAAAAGGTCAAAAATAATCTCTCTGCACGATATTATTATATCCATCGTGCAGTTGAAGAGCATTTGCAAGAAGACCGCCTAAAACAATTAATCGCCTCCAAAGCATTTGAAAATCAAGATAAAATCCCCAACAATTTTTCAAAAACCATCTCCGATTCTTCTCTTGCACGCAAGGCTGTTATGATGTTTAAGGACGAATATCTCCTTAATTTCATCAATGTGGAACAGATTGGCGAAAGAGATGCTATTGACGTAGATGAGCGTGTTGTAGAACAGCAAATTGTGCAGAATATCAAAGAGTTTATTATGACCTTTGGAACCGATTTTGCTTTTATCGGCAATCAATACCACTTAGAAATTTACGGTGTGGAACATTTCCCCGACTTGCTGTTTTTCAATAGGGAACTCAACTGTTTGGTGGTGATTGAATTGAAAACCGGCGACTTCAAAACCTCATATTTGGGACAACTGATGGGCTACCTGAGTATTCTCGACAGCAAAATCAAGAAACCTCACGAAAATCCATCAATCGGCATTGTCCTTTGCAAAAGTGCCAACAAGGATTATGTGGAGTTTGTAATCAGAGACTACAACAAGCCTATGGGCGTGGCAACATACACCACGTCAGAAGACCTGCCCGACAATCTCCGCAAAGCACTCCCCGACATCGAACAACTTAAAAAATTATTAAATAATACAGATAAATAAAACCATTATGCTTCAACCCAACACCCCAGCGCCGTCGTTTTCGTTGCCCGACCAAGACGGCAATATACGCAGCCTCAAAGAGTTTCGCGGCAAAAAGGTAGTACTTTATTTTTACCCCAAAGACAACACTTCGGGCTGCACAAAACAGGCTTGCGCTTTTTCGGAACTATTTCCGCATTTTCGCGAGAAGGGCGCAGAAATCATCGGCATCAGCAAAGACAGCGTGGCATCGCACAAAAAGTTTCAGGAGAAATTCAACCTCACTTTCACTCTCCTTGCCGACACCGAAAAGACTGTTATTCAGGCGTATGACGTTTGGAAAGAGAAAACTCTCTACGGCAAAAAATCTTTCGGCGTAGTGCGCACCACTTACCTCATCGACGAAAACGGAATCATCATCAAAGCGTTCTCAAACGTGAAGGCGGCTGAAAATCCGGGACAGATGTTGGAGGAGTTAGGGTAACTGACACTCCATTTTAAACGGAATTCTGTGAGGCTACCATAGATAAAGTACTAAATCCACCTAACAAATAATTTACTAAAAAATAATCAAGTGCTACATATTCAAAAGGAACACTCTTAATACTTTTGCGGACTAAATTTGAATATTGTCAAAACTGAGAAAGATGAAATACAGACTGACATTTCTACTACTATTGTTGACTTTCGCAAAAGCAAACGCACAAGAGAACAACGATGATGATATATATTTAGACCATCACGAAATTAGTTTCAATTGGGATTTCAAGGGTGACATAATAGCAAGGCATTTAGATTATAACTACCTATTTAATAATTACATAGGCATAGGATGCGGATTAGGTTTCTGGTGCGAAGTAGAATCAGGTTCCCTGCTCTCCTCGGATTTTTGGGAAGACAACGATGGACTTTTCCGATTGTTTATAATGCCCAAGATTAAACTCTCAACTCCGTATATCATTAAAACAAACAGAGTTAAAATCAATTGTTTTACCGAAAACGGTTTGATGTTAAATAGAAAATTCAAAAGAACAATCACTGCCTGGAACGATGACTTTTCAGACAAAAAGGAGTTTTCGTTTACAAGCCGTTCAAGTTCGTATAATTTGAAGTTGGGTATACTATTAAAATTTTCAGATAATGGTGGCCTCGGATTAGGCTATTCGTTTTCAACATTGGATTATTCTAAAAAAGTTGATTATTACAATGATGAACAAGCATTATCTCCTGAAAATTTAAATGGATTTTTTATATCGGTTAATATTCTGTTGTAAGAAAAAACAGCATTGTTACACTTTCCCCACAAAAAAGCCCTAAACACAAAGAAGCACATTATTCATAGTCGCTATAAATTTTGTTAGCAAAATTGAGCGAGATATGAATAATGTGCAATTATTAATTATCGGTATTTTTAAGTAACGTGCGTATTATTTTGTAATTTCGGTCAGTCCGTCGAGGCTCATAATAAGACCGTCGTAAGTAGGATTGTCAGAAAAATCAGTTATCTTGAACTCTACATTTTCGGTGGTGCTTGTGTTGCCGTTGATGGTGGTGGTCAAAATTCCGTATTTATAAGACACAAGGCTGTTTTCCTTGTCGATATGCAAGATGGTCTTGCCCGATGCCTCGGCTGCGAAGTTTTTCTCGGCGGCTACCTTTGTAACAACGTAAGCAGGACGCCCGAAAATTGTCGTGTCCTTGAATGAGCAATCTTTATCGCCGGGCTTGAACACCTTGAAAAGATTGTCACCCAACTGACCTTTGAGATACTTGTAAATGCCGTCGTTAACGCTGTTCAAACCCGTTTTATCAGATTTTTTAGCATAGCCACGGTCGCTTACAATATAATCGGTGCGGGTGTCATCGGTAAAAACGTAGAGGTATTGCGTACCTGTTTCGTTCTTGACAGCTAAAGCATTACCCTTGCGTGCGAAAACTCGCGTTAAGCCGGTTTTAGCAACATACATAGTATGAGTGATTACAAAATCGCCCTCGTACCATTTCTTAGTGGCAGGTTCGGCTTTCGGCTCTTCCTTCGGCTGTTGGATGTCGGATTCTGCAACTGTCTGTTCGGTTGTGACGGTTTCCTCGGTCTGTTCGTCGTCAGAATCAGACTGTTGTTGGTTGTTGTTGCTGATTAAGCCACCGCAGGCAGTAAACGAGGCGAGTGCCACAAAAAAGGCGGCTGTGATGATGGTTCTTTTCTTGATCATAGCATTTGGTTTTTAAAGTGTAACAATTATATTGGATAAACATTTTTTTCGAACCTCACAAATAGATTTTACGAATAAAATTTGCATAAGGTTGTGATTAAAAACCAATTATTATTTTTCCTGCTCCAACAGCGAGCGGTCGGGCAAATCGGGACACGCCTGCAACGGTTCAAGGAAGAATACATCTTTTTGCATACTGATAATGCCTGCCAAAGAATTTTTGGTGACATCCCTAACCTTGGAATCGTCGTAATGCCTCAGCACGTCGAAATGGTATTTTCCGCTCACCTTATTGGCAGCACAGCGAAGGTGTACATACCCGAAATCACCGTCGGAAATCACCTCTGCATTGCCGTCGGGACTGCCTTTGGGTTCAACTATAAAAGTAAAATCCTGATGCTTGCCGTTCTTGTTGTAAACAAAATGATGAGTGCCAACATACGGACTCACGTACGGTTTTGCCTTGGGACATTTTTCAGGGTCGTAATCAACTAATTCACAAACTGATATAACAAACTTCTGCAAACATTCATTAAAGCCAATCGGGTCGCGTCCGCCATTGAAATTGATATAGAGATGCTCCTTTGACGTAAAATTGGCGCTGATATTCACATCGTAGATGGGAGGAAGTCCCGCAACAACTACATTCCAATTGTTAAACTCCATTATTCCGCTCTCTTTTAATAAGTTAGACAGTTTTCCAACCAAGTCGGCATCAGCGTCGTACTCAAACTTGTAACTTTCGTAGTCTTGGTCGCGACAAACGCTTCCTGAAAACACGCCGTCTTTAAGGTCAAAATCCAATGTCAAAGGGAATTGCTCGCGGTTCCATTCTCCGTTGTAGAGACTGAAACTAATGTTAGAAATAGTGCCCGAAACATTGTTGAGCGGTTTGGTCTTGCGTACATTGTGCACCACACCCCCGCACTCAGGCGACTTCTGTCCAAACATATTGCAAGATAAGAAGTTAAACAACATCATAAGCGGTATCAGATAGTTTAAATGTTTCATAATACAGAGTTTTTCGGTTTACAAATATAATAAAGAGTTGAAAAAAAAGCAATGGGATGAAAGAAATTTTCCGTACATTTGCCCCGATAACTAACTAAATTTTACATCTATGCAATTATCAGAGTATATCATTTTAATTATTGTAGGCTTGGCGATATTGGCGGGAATATATTTCGCGTCGCTGTGGAATCCCTTGGTTGGTACTATTGTGCTTGGTGTGGGCACGTATATATGGATGAATATCACGCAAACAGGGTGTCACAATAGCGACCCGGCAGGCAATGGTATGGCACAGGGTTTCGCCGCTATTTTCAACTTTATTAAAGCAATTGTGATGGCGGTGGTGTTCCTGCTTTTTATGAAGTTTTCCAATCCCGATGTGGTTTTGAACGTGACGATGATTATGCTGCTGATTATCTTTGTAACGCGGTTTGTGCGTTATATCAATGATTAATCTAGCACATTTTTAAGATTACTATTCGCAAACAATCTTGGGGGCTTTCGGTTTTTGGATTTTTACATCCAACGAGTAGTTTTGAGTGGGTTTTCCGTCGTATTCTACCGTTAACTGAGCCTTAAATTTGCCCTCGGGATAGGTATGCGAGGGATTCTGTTGCGACGATGTTTCTGAGCCGTCGCCAAAATTCCACAAAAACGATTTAGCCTTGTAATTGTCTGAAAACGAAAATTCTACATAATCGCATTTCTTGTTGTAAGATATATTATAAGGGAAATGATATGTGTGAGGAAACGAGGCAGCATAATATACGGGATGTTGACTTTGAGCATACAATTTGAACCCTTGTTCTTCCACCTCGGGATGTTCGCCCTCTGAATTTTTTATCACACCTAAATAATCATCTTGCCCTTCTAAAAATAGATATATGTTGCCATCGGGAGCGAGTTTCATAGACCCAACAGATCCGGATGTGCAAGTATAAACTAATTCACGATATTTCATAAGAGAGTTTTCCTCCAAAAGTTTGTCAACGGGGCAGCGATAGATATTTTGATTTTCCTCGTTTTTACTGTCAGGATTAAGATGTCCCACTACACCTTTGTCCCATATTGTAAAATAAAGGTATTTAGCCTGTGATGAAAAAACAAATGGATATATCATATCCCATTTGGCAAATGTGGGATATAGTTCCTTGATAAAGCCCAATTCGTTATCAAAAGCAATATTGAAATAAAGATTTTCATTTTCAAAAGAGATAACTCTACCCAATATTATAGAATTATCAGGAGAAACACTATAATTGCCAACATCGTTAGTTCCATAAATATCGGTATCAAAATACGGTTTTGTATAAACGTAATGAGGATGCAAACCATCTTCGGTAAAAGAATAGATTTTTATATTTTCAAGATCATCAAACAACAGCCAAAAATCCTTACTGTTTTTTTTCTGAACAGGCATACAACAACCTGACCAATAACTAAATGACAGTCGATCGTACTCGTATATTGTGGGATGAAGGGCATCTTCGGTTCCGTCAATCACATAAAAATATATATCATTCCATTTAAAACAACTAAATATATATTTATCCTTAGAATTTGGGAAAGGTATTATGGGTAAACACTCACTCATATAAGAGAAATTAAAGTTCTTTATCTCATAAATGACCTCGTTGTTTTTGTTGTAGAGTTTGTCGCGGTTGATCCAATAAATCAATTCCCCATTGTAGTCGCATACATCGCTGAGATTAGGAGAATAATTAAAATCTCCATTGTAAGAGACTGTTGGCGGGTCGGTGTTAAAATCGATTCGCGAAGGTCCGCAAACCCAAACATAATCTTCTTTTTGGGCAAAGGTTTGAAAACTAATCAATAGCGCAAATAATAATGCAATTGTGTTCAATCTTTTCATATCAGCCATTTAAATTGTTTGAGGCAAAGGTAATAATTTTGGATAAATACCGACAAAAATCATCTTCATTCTCAAAAAAAATCTTATCTTTGTAAAAATCATTAATCACATTACGCTATGATATTAGGTGCAGTTATAGGCGATACGGTGGGCTCGGTTTACGAGTTTCATAATCACAAATCGGTTGATTTTGAACTTTTTAGCCCCTATTGCGAATATACCGATGATTCTATTGTTACGGTGGCGGTGGCAAAATGGCTCGTCATCGACCCGAAACACACGCTCAAAACGTTGGAGGAGTGCCTTGTGGAATTTGGCAGACGCTATCCCCACCCCAAAGGCGCATACGGAGGCAGTTTTAGCAATTGGCTGCGTTCACAAAACCGCAAACCGTACAACTCTTGGGGCAACGGCTCGGCAATGAGGGTTTCGGCGGTAGGTTGGGCGTTCGACACCTTGGACGAGACTTTGGAGATTGCAAAACGTTCGGCAGAAATCACCCACAACCATCCCGAAGGCATCAAGGGCGCACAAGCCACGGCTGCGGCTATTTTCCTTGCCCGAAACGGCAAATCAAAAGAGAAAATCAAAGATTACATCACCAAGACCTTCGGCTACAATCTCAACCGCACTTGCGACGAAATCCGTCCCGAATATGATTTCAACGAATCGTGTCAAGACACTGTGCCCGAGGCAATTGTGGCATTTTTAGACAGTCACGATTTTGAGAGCGCAATCCGTCTTGGGGTATCACTCGGCGGCGACACCGACACTCTCACCTGCATCACCGGCGGCATCGCAGAGGCATATTACAAAGCCATTCCGCAAAACATCACCGACAAAATTCTAACTATAATTCCGCAGGAGTTTAAGGAGATTTTGGGTGAGTTTAATAAGTAAAGGTAAAGAAGTAAGTATTTGTAGGATTATTCCTCTCGGTTTTGTCAAAAATAGGGTAATTATTCCTCTCGGTTTTATCAAATTTTAGGCGATTATTCCTCTCGGTTTTGTCATTATTTTTTTACAAAAAACTTGCAAGTGTCTAAAAAACATAGTATATTTGCGAATGAATTAATAACAGAATACTATGTATCTTAAAAGAGCAATAGACACACTGCTTATAGAATGGAAAAACAGCAACAATCTTAAACCGTTGCTGCTCCGAGGTGCGCGTCAGGTTGGCAAATCGTGCGCAGTAGAACATTTAGGCAAAACCTTTGATTATTTCATCGAAGTCAACTTTGAGAAACGTCCCGAAATGAAGGATGTTTTTGCCCGAATTCACAACGTGCACGATTTGGCAAACAACCTCAGCATAATCTACAACACTCCCGTAGAAGCGGGAAAAACACTTTTGTTTCTTGATGAAATTCAGGCTTCCACTGATGCAATCAAGAGCCTTTGGGCATTCAAGGAGGATTTTCCCGGACTGCACGTTGTGGCAGCGGGTTCGTTGTTGGAGTTCGCATTAAAAGATCTTCCATCGTTCGGAGTGGGCAGGATACGCTCTCTGTTTGTCTATCCATTCTCGTTTGATGAGTTTCTCGAAGCAGAAGGCAAATCATCTTGGATTAGTGCTAAAAAGTCGTCGGACAGCAACAATCCTTTACTTGAACCGCTCTACAACGATTTGGTACAAAATTTTCGAACCTTTTTGGTTGTTGGCGGAATGCCCGCTAGTGTGTCAGCGTGGGTATCTACACACGACTACCGCAACTGTCAGACAGAACTTGATGACATCCAACTTACATATTACGACGACTTTGCTAAATACTCCAAAAAAGTTGACACCACTCTTTTACGCAACACACTACAAAGCGTTATACTTCAAACGGGTGGCAAATTTACTTATAGCAAAGTTGAAGGCGGATTTCGTGCCGAAACAGTAAAAAACGCCTTGTCGCTACTCCGCGATGCAGGTCTAATAAAACGTGTAAGCCATACATCAGCCAACGGGCTACCGCTCGGCGCAGAGTGCAACAACAAATTCAACAAATACATCTACCTCGACAGCGGTCTTCTGCTTCGCATCCTTGACTTGGATTTGGGCGGTGCACGTCAACTAACCGAAATGATACTGTCGGGTGCTGCTGCCGATTTGGTCAACAAAGGTGGCATAGCCGAGATGATGCTCGGGTGGGAAATTATCAAATATAACAACCCCCGTACTCAGCACGACCTATATTATTGGGAAAACACATCGGAAGGCACACTGTCGGAGGTAGACTACATTATTGCACACGAAATGAAGATACTGCCAATTGAATGCAAAGCAGGCGTAAGCGGCAAGATGAAAAGCCTATACCTTTTTATGCGGCAAAAACACCTCTCCGAAGCAGTACGTTGCTCATTAGAAAATTTCGCATTGTTGCAAAACACCGACAAACAAGATTCCGACACTATAAGAAGAGTCAATATTATACCTCTTTTCGCAGTGTCGAATCTGTTTAAATAGATATTTCCAAGAAAATATTCTCTTATCGAGCCAATTCTGAGCGGAAAAAATTTGTTATAGCAAATATTCTTTCTTAGTTGCTACAAAAGGCAACTGTGTTGACAAAGGCCTCATCGGGAGTTTCGACGACAATTGACTTTATTCAGAAATATGTAGAACCGATGTTTGGATAGTCAAACAATCCTAAATTATGGATATATCGAAGATATAATTTTTACAGGGATATGGAACAACTCACAAACTTTTTGATTATCAGAAGAAAGATTTCTTCCAACAACAAAAAACACCGAATTAGATTTTTTTACGCCGTGTAGTATATCTTCGCTATCCATAATTTTTTTATATTTAATACATTGAAATAAACCTCGTAACATTTCCGCATCTGATGCGGATGAAGGTTTTATTTCCACAGCAACCCTTGATTCATCACTTAATACAAATAACACATCGACTCTATCTCCCGACAACAATATTTGCTCTGTCTTCCCTTGAACATCTAAACCTATCACATTTGGATTACAACAAACATACTCTTTCAAACGTCTATGTTCTTCACCTTCACCTCCAATATTATGAAATAAAATGCCCGATTTAATTATTTCTTCGCTTTGCTTTATATCAATTAACCAAGGTGAAAGACCCAATTTTGATAATACCCAATCCCAATGATTAAATTCTATCGCTTGTGTATCAAGTCCTTCAACAAACACCTTCTTCTCTTCATAAGACATATCATTATAAGAAGGGTATACATAACTAAATCCATAAGACGGCAAACCGTTGTTTTTACCTTTTTTAGAAGACTTCACAAGAGAATTTAACGTAGGAATACTCTCACCTGTTAAATCAGCAAGTTTAGTTAAAATATCATCAACATATCCCAATTGTTTGCCAATGCCTGAATATTTATCATAACCTAATTCCTTATTCAAATTATCATAAGATTTAGTCTTGATTCCTCGTTTAGCCCAACCTATAAGAATAGGAATCATTTTTTTTACAATATTTCTAGACTTTTCAGTTAAAACAAAATCATCAATGATATTTTGAGTTTCATTATTACTTATTATCATATCCTTTGCACTATTTTCATTTAACGACTCCACAAATATAAAAAATCTTTTTCACATAAACACTGATATTTTTGCCGCAATCAAAAAAAACATTATCTTTGTACCAAGATAAAACTATTTTAGTTTTCGCAGGAAAATAGAATTAATTATAAAAAAAGATAAACTATGAAAAAAAACTTGTTATTAATTATTTTGTTGGTTGTATTAACCAACATAACAACTGCACAAAATAAAAACAATGGTCAATACATCATCCCCGCCGTTATTGAAGAGAAATGGGGATTCATCAACGAATACGGACAATGGATAGTTGAACCTAAGTTCGATTATGCATACCCCTGTAACGACAATTCGGTAGCAATGGCTCCGTTCAAACTCAACGGAAAATGGGGATATGTTGATAAAAACGGAAAAATAGTAATAGAACCTAAGTTTGGCGGTGTCAGTGATTATTTTTCAAATGGCTTGACTGTAATATTTGAAAATCATCTCTGGGGATGTATCGATACCAAGGGCAAAATTGTAATTGAACCTAAGTACGACTATATGAAATTTTTGTCGACAAACGGGTTGATATTAGTAGAAATAAATGACAAATGTGGAATAATAGATAGAACTGGACGTATAGTGGTAGAGCCGAAATTTGAGTCAATTGATGATTTTAGCACCAATGGACTGGCTCGTATAAAACTTAACAACAAATATGGCTTTATGAACACAACCGGCAAAATAGTTGTGGAGCCACAGTTCGACAATGCTGAGGCGTTCTCCGACCAAGGTTTTGCTTTTGTTATGATTAATAATGAATGGGGTTGTATCGATAAGACTGGCAAAATAATAATTGAAACAAAGTATGAATCCATTAAACCTTTTAACACCAAGGGACTTGCCCGTATTGAGCAGAACGGCAAATATGGCTTTATCAACACATCGGGCAAAATTGTTGTGGAGCCACAGTTCGACGATGCAGATGCGTTCTCCGACCAAGGTTTAGCCCCTGTAAAAATCGATGGTAAATGGGGATACATCAACGACAAGGGAAAAATTGTAATTGAGCCAACCTTTAAAAAGGCTTTACCTTTTGCTACAAATGGGCTTGCCGCTGTTAAGGCAAATAATAATAAATATGGATACATCAACCAGACTGGTATGATGATAATACAGCCCCAGTTCAACAATGCAACAATCTTTGACGACTATGGAGTGGCAGAAGTATTCCTCAACGACAAAAAAGGTTTAATAGATGCGACAGGCAAATATATTATAGAACCAATTATTGATCTAATGAAAATTGAAAAACATCCTAACCTTGGCTTATCAGTTATCGATGTAGATAATGAAAAAGGATTTATTGATAATTCAGGAAAAATAGTGATTAAGCCACAGTATGATGATGTTTTAATATTCGGTGAAGTAATATTCGTTAAGAAAAATAAAAAATGGGGAATAATTGACAAATCCGGAAAAACTGTTGCTGAACCTCAATTCGTTATGGTGGTAGGCGAATTTTTATCAATTGTTGATGATGATATCTATATAGAATTTGATGAGTAAAATTCCTCAACAAAGATGAGCAAAGAATTACTAATAGCGGGTATCATCAACGCATCGATAAACATTGCGGCGGCGCAAAACCACAGCACCGATTTCCTTTTCCCCGCCACTCTCGACCGCAAATGCGGATATATCAATCAAACAGGCGATTGGGTGATTGAACCGCAGTTCCATTATGCCGAATTTTTTGGCGGCAACGGCTTGGCGATGGTCAAGGTGGGCGATATACTGCACGAAACAGCAGGCTATATCAACAAAACAGGAAACTATGTGGTGGAGCCGATTTACGCAAATTTGGGCGATTTTGGGGCGAACGGCTTGGCGTGGTTTAAAACGGTGTACCAAGAAGGAAAACCCTCAAAATGCGGATTTTTGGACACCACCGGCAAAATCGTCATCGAGCCTCAGTTCGACGCGGCAAGAACCTTCAACCAATTCAACATCTGCCCCGTACTCGTCAACAACAAATGGGGATTCATCGACACCACAGGCAAAATGGTAATTGAGCCGCAGTTTCAAGATGTGAGCGACTTTGGCGACAACGGATTGGGCGTAGTAGAATATCAAAACAAATACGGATATATCGACACAACAGGCCGTTGGGTGATTGAACCGAAGTTTGATATAGCATTCAAGTTCAACCAATTTGGTTTGGCAACGGTGCGCAACAACGGACTTGTTGGATTTATCGACACCACAGGCAATTACGCCATAGAGCAACAGTTCGACGACCGTGATAATCCCGCATTCGGCGCAAACGGCTTGGCACCTGTCCCCTACAAAGGCAAATACGGATATATCGACACCACAGGCCGTTGGGTGATAGAACCGCAGTTTCTGAATGCTTGGTTGTTCAACAGCAACGGCTTGGCAATGGTACTAACCAAAAAGGGCTACGGATATATCAACACCTCAGGCAGTTATGTTATAGAGCCGCGGTTCACCTTTGCCTACGACTTCGACCAATACGGCTTGGCGGTGATAGAGATTAACCGAAAATGCGGCCTCATCGACACCACCGGCAAAATCATTGTTCCACCCCTCTACTACAACCTATTTGTCAACAGCGGCGTAATCTTTGCCACCCTGAACAAACGATGGGGCATACTCGACCGCAACGGAAACCTCATCCACCGGCTCAACGTCGACGGGGTGAAACAAGAGCACTATTAGGATTATTCTTGGAGAGATAAACAACAGACATAATGGAAATTAAAATTCGCAAAGCCACAGCCGACGATGCCGAGCGCATCAACAAGGCGGCACAAATAGTTTTTACACAGACATTTACACCTGTTATCGGGACAGAACAGACGGCATATATGTTGGAGCGTATGTACGAT
The DNA here is from genome assembly GCA_017960885.1 of Bacteroidales bacterium. Lineage (GTDB taxonomy): Bacteria > Bacteroidota > Bacteroidia > Bacteroidales > UBA3824 > UBA3824. The sequence continues at coordinate 6,995 of JAGCYI010000068.1, read as the reverse complement.
ATCGAAGGTCTGCGCCAACAGATTACCAACGGCAGGGATTTTTATTTGGCGGAAGATTCTCAGGGCGCAATCATCGGCTATATGAGTTGTTTCCCGATCGACGGCGGAGTTTTCCGCATTGAGAAACTCTACGTGATGCCCAACAGTCAGAAAACCGGTCTCGGCAAAAAGTTCTTTGACTACGCCCTTTCGTTGGCAAAAAAGCAGACACCTCCCTCCCGCTGCCTTCAACTCAACGTCAACCGCGAAAATCCCGCCGTGCAGTTTTACCTCCACATCGGAATGCACATCGCCTCGCAAGGCGACTTCACCTTCGGCGGCGGATATTTTATGAACGATTATATAATGGAGTATGAGGTGTAGGGAGAGCGAGGCTCTCTCCTATTTCCTCACCAATATCTCCTCCACACTCTTCCTTTGAAAATGCCTTGGTGCGGGCTCGGCGTTATCAGCCGGATAGCCGATGGGGAAAATGGCTATCAGGTCGTAGTCGGCCATTTCGGGATAGAGGGTTTTGAGTTGGGGGGCGTCAAATTTTCCTACCCACGTGCTTGCCAAACCTAGGTCGTGAATGGCGAGCATTATGTGTGTGGCAACGATTGACGCGTCAACATCGGCAATGTTGCGGTTGTCGAAACTCCTTACCCAAGCCTCTTTGGGATTGCCGCCGACAACCAAAAACAGTTTAGCGCCAAAAGTGTAGGTGGTAACCTTGTGAATGTTTTCCACCGCCTCGGCACTCTCCATCAGCCACAGTTTAAACGGCTGTTTGTCAACGCCTGTGGGGGCAAGGTTGGCGCACTCTATAATCTTATCTATCTTTTGCTGTTCCACCGGCTTGTCGGTAAGCATACGGCACGAATAGCGTTCTTTTGCAAGTTGAAGAAATTCCATATAACAAATATTTAGTTTAATTACTGCAAATATATAGAAAAAAAACAAACCAAAGATTTTAAATAGAACAATTTATTATTTTGCGGAGTAAAAGATTAAAATCGCCAAAACAAACCATTCCATTAACCGCATAAAAATTTCAGTGAAACCTACACGCAAAACAAATTCAATAAACAAATATAATAATTCCAAGACAATACATATACCAAGACCCACAAGAATCTTACTAAATTTGGTTATAAAGCAAGAAGCGATTCCAAATTCAAATACTAAAACAATGGGTACAACAACAAACAATATATGAGCATCGCTACCTAACAAAAAAATGTGTTAATACTGCGTTTATGATTACATATATTACAAATAATATCCATTTGTTAAATCCTGATTTCATATAGTTTGTCCAATTTTGTTTTGTGCAAATATACTAAAAAAACTATAAAGATAGATTGTAATAGAAGAATATCGGCAGGAAATAATCAAGGTACAGGAAGACGAATAGAAGCAATTGCTCTAACAACATATTCAATCAACAAATAAAATAAATCCAAAAATATACATAAACCAAGACCCACAAGAATCTCAGCATATCTAGTTATAAAGCAAGAAGCGATTCCAAATTCAAATACTAAAACAATGGGTACAACAACAAACAATATATGAGCATCGCTACCAAACAAAAAATGTGTTAATACTGCATTGATTATCACATATATTACAAATAATATCCATTTGTTAAATCCTGATTTCATAGAGAAATAAAATAATGCATTCAGTTTCACAAATATAATAAAAAAAGTTAACAGCATAATAGCATCCGTACAAAAAATTTGTTTATTTATTGATAAATCGTATATTTGCACTATTATTAAAATACGGAAACCGATAAACACAAATGCTTCAATTAAACAACATCACTAAATCATACGGCAAGTTCAAAGCCGTCGACAATCTATCTTTTACCGCTGAGGAGGGAAAGATTATCGGATTGATTGGTCCTAACGGTGCGGGAAAATCCACCACCATCCGTCTGATAATGAACATCCTGCAACCCAACAGCGGCGAAATCCTCATCAACGGCCACCCTTACAACGACGACGACAGCGACATAATCGGCTATCTTCCCGAAGAGCGCGGACTATATAAAAAACAGAAAGTCAGCGATATGCTCCGTTACCTCGGCTCGCTCAAAGGTATGACCGCCACCGATATTGAAACTCAAATCGACTTTTGGCTTAAACGGTTCGGACTTTCAAGTTGGAAGGATAAAAAAATCGACGCCCTGTCAAAAGGTATGTCGCAAAAAATCCAATTCATATCAGCCATAATGCATTCGCCCAAGATTATTTTTCTTGACGAACCTTTTTCGGGACTCGACCCCGTGAGCAGCGACGAACTTCTCAACGTTATCAAAGAATTGAAAACTCAGGGAAGGGTAATTCTTTTTTCCACCCACGTGATGGAAACCGCCGAAATAATCTGCGACCATATCATAATGATAAACCACGGCAAAAAAATTCTCGACGGCACTTTGCAAGAAATCCGCCGTCAGTACGGTAGCGACACAATTACTATCGACTGCTCAGGCAATCATTCGTTTATCAGCGAAATAGAATCTGTGGCAGGTGTTACCGAGCGTGGACACGAACTCAATATTTCTTTCAAACCCGGCACCGACGCCAAATCGCTTATGGCAGAGATTGTTACCAAGGCGTTGACCAACAACTGCTCTATCAGCAGCATCAAGGTGGACGAACCCTCGCTCCACTCAATTTTTGTATCCATTGCCGCTCAAAACGGCGAACAGTTGAACCAAAACACCGAAAACAAATGAAATCGAGAATAAAACAAGTAGCGAAATTTGAGTTCCTGCGCATTGTCCGCACCAAGGGATTTATCATTGCCCTGATACTCGCCCCCGTGCTTATGGGAGCGGCTATTGCCATTACAATGTACTTGGCAGAGCAGTCAAACGACCATTCAAAAGAGGAAATCTCAATCGGTGTGCTTTCGCCCGTGGAGGATTCTTCTTTCGCCCAAATAGTAAAAGAGGTAGGTCTGATGGGTTGGAAAATAGAGGAAAAAAATTCTGTTGACGACCTTCACAAAATGACTTTGGAAAACAAGTTGAAAGGCTACCTCAAATTCGACACCGCCAACGGCATAGGTTATTATTCCGACAAACTGTCAGAAAGGTTTATCACCAACACGCTCAACGGCATAGTTCAAAACATCAACCGAAACCGTGAAATTTCGCAGTTGGGACTCGACGACAGTCAGGTGGCAAGACTTCTCAATCCCGAACAACTGCGCACTTACAAACTCAGCACCGACAACGCCGAAAATGCCGAAGCCGCCAACGCCAATGTGGAATACGGTGTAAGGATGATTTGCGGAATGGTGCTGATGATAATACTTTCGATGTGCATTATGATGTTTTCGCTGAGCGTGGGCAGGTCGGTATTGGAAGACAAGTCGAGCAAGATAGCCGATGTGCTGCTTACCTCTGTCAAGCCCGAACAACTGCTCGCCGGCAAAATCATAGGCATAAGCGCGGCAAGTTTTCTGCAAACCTCGGTGTGGATTATTCTTGCCTTAGGATCTATAAAATTTGCCAATGTGGAATGGCTTTCGGGAGTGTTTGATTTTCTCACTCCCTCTGTGTTGGCTGTTTCGGTAGCGTTTTTCATCTTCGGATTTGTGGCAGCCACCGCCATCTTCGCCTCTATCGGAGCAATGTGCGAAACCGAACAGCATTTCAACCGCAACAGCAGTTACGCAATTTGGCTGATTATGCTGCCGATGTTTTTCCTTGCGCCCATCAACGAAAATCCCGACTCAATGTTTTCAACAGTGATGTCGTTTATACCAATAATGTCGTCGAGCCTTATGCCCCTGAGAATGATGGGCGACATACCGACGTGGCAGGTGATAGCAAGTTTCTCCATTTTGGTAATCGCCACCGTACTGTTGATAAAACTTGCCGCCAAAATTTTCCGCAACGGCATTATGCAGCAAGGCAAAGACTTTGGGTTCAAGGATATGCTAAAATGGCTTAAAACGGATAAATAAAAAACTTTTACACTATGCCAACAACCGAGTTTAAACAAGCGATACACCTCCTGCGGGGAGGAGAAACCGACAAGGGACTGCAACTTTTGGAAACGGCAAAATGTCCCGAGCACAAGCGAAACATTGCCAAGGCCGAAATCGCATATTACCGCGACGACCTCAAAAACGCTATGTACTACGACGAACATTCGCTCGCAGCCGACAGCCAATGGTACGACCCGCTTATTGTCAACCATCACCTCCGCGCCTACGTGTACGCCGCCAAACAAACCGGTAGCATCAGCCGTGCAAAAGAGTTTCTCGACTACTACGTGGCTCAAAAAAGACAGGAATACGGCTATGGCGCAGTTAAACCGTTTGAAGATATCTACCTCAACGCAATGCGGCGTCTCAACGGTCAAAAGACCACCGATTCGCCCAAAAAAGTGAAAATCATCACCGACGAAACCACCGTTATTTTAGACACCCACAACTGTACCGACGAGGAGGCCGTGCGAATCATCTCCACATCTCTGCACTATATGTGGAACGTGGTAGAAACCGAAAAAGTGCTCAACATCTACGAAAAATACGCCGACCGCATCACCCTCGACGACCATCACCTTTGGGCAGCACGCAACTACATAAAACTTCACGACGACTCACGCGCCGAAACCGCCCTTATGCGCTACGCACGTGTTTGGCATCCCACCGAAGATTTCACCGTTATGCCTATGAAAGTGTTTGTCTTTAAAGATATTCTCAAATATTGGACACCTGTACTAAAAGAGAGAATCTTAAAACTGAATAAAATGCATAATGCAATTCATAATGCATAATGCATAATGCATAATTCCATCCGGCGGAAGCCCTATTATGCATTATGAATTATGCATTATGCATTAGATAGTGTCAATACTCACATCATCAAAGTTGGCAAATAGTTCGGTAACTTTTTTGTCGTATTCCTTACGGTTTACCTTTACCTCCATAGTTAGTTCGTAGACATCGCCGTCGGTGCGTTTTTTCAACTCCATATTATACGTGTCCACCTTGAAACCTGCGTTTCTGAGATTCTGTAATATAGTGGTGATTTCAGCCTTAGAATGAGCCGAAATACTTAGCGAAATAATCTTTTTGCCAAGTTTGCTAAGCACAAAATTAAGAGTTTCGAGGCACAGAAGCACCATCACCGTGGCGGCAATAGCAAGAAGGAATTTTCCCGAACCTGCGCAAACGCCAATAGCCGCCGTTACCCAAAGTCCCGCAGCCGTGGTGAGTCCCCTGACGGCGTGTTTTTGAAACATTATAGCGCCCGCACCGATAAAACCGATGCCCGAAACTATCTGAGCAGCAATACGCGAGGCATCGTAACGCACAGCCAAATCGTCGAATCCGTGTATCGACATCACCATAAACAGCGAACTGCCCAATGCCACAAGAAAATGCGTGCGAAATCCGGCGAACTTCGACCTGTATTCTCTCTCCAAGCCGATAATTCCGCCAAGCACCGAGCCCACAAACAGCCGCAACATTAGGTCAATATCTAAATCGGATAATGTCATTTTCGCTTAACATTAATAATACTTTAAAACGTATAATGACAAAAAAAGGTTATGTATAAATCCTAAATCGCAGAACGCCTTATTTCCGAATTTTTTGAAAGCAAGTACAGACAATATTGGTTGAGTGTAACACCTTCTTTTCGAGAATCTTCCTTTAAAGATTTTAGGAGACTGCGTGGTATGTTAATACCGAACTGATACGAAACAGAGGTATCAATTTTAGGCTCGATAATATCTACATTATCTTCTATCGCTGCCAACAGCCATTGTTGCTTAGCATCTTCGGCATTATTGATAGCGTCTGAAATAGTAGAGCCACAAGTAATACAGCCCGGAAGTTCAGGATAAGATGCAACATATCCATCCTCTTCCGTGTCAGGAATAATTTCCAACTTGTACGGCATCTTCATATATTCTTCCAATGTTTTCATAAACACCTAATTAAGATTTTTACTGTTATTATCACACTCCACAACGGCTTTCACCATTTTTACGTATACTACTTTGATAGGTTCGTGTTTTGGTATGGTAATAGGACAACACCCCGGTTTACGGAATGTAAAATGACTACTACCGCCTTTCGGTGCAGTCATCTCGTAACCATAGTTTTCCAAAACTTTTTGAAGTTCTGCAAAACGCATACTCTTGTCAAGAGATTTTATACGACTTATCAGTTTGTCCCATTGTGTCATAAAAAAAATACTCTTTTGATATCAACCACAAAGATAACGTTTTAAAATCATTTTACAAAAAAAATAACCCAATCCATTTAATTTTTGTGCAAAAAAAACAACGTCCATTGGGGCGTTGTTCTTTTATTCGTTTTAGTTGGTGTAATTAACCTAAGCCAGCATCACGCTATGCAGCAACCAGAAACACACTGCACCAGCAAAATAACCAATCAATGCCAACCAACTGATATGTTTGAGATACCAGATAAATTCGATTTTTTCTAAGCCCATAGCGGCAACTCCGGCGGCACTACCAATAATGAGGATACTTCCGCCCGTTCCGGCACAGTAGGCAAGCAACTGCCAGAATGTTCCGTCTTGAACCAAATCGGCTGTTGCACCCATATCGTACATTCCCATTGCTCCGGCTACCAAAGGAACATTATCAACAATCGACGAAAGAACACCAATTGTTAAGCCAATGCCGTAGGTGTTTTGATTGAAAGCCGAATCCAAAACATTCGACATTGCTGCCAAATGTCCCGAAGTCTGCAATGCAGCCACTGCGGTAAGAATACCGAGGAAAAAGAGGATTGTAGGCGTATCAACACTTGTAAGCACTTGAATAACAGAGTTTTCTTTATGGTCGCCCATTTTGTGGTGAATAATATCAGTAATAAGCCAAAACAATCCGAGAACCAAAATCATACCCATATAAGGCGGCAGATGGAGGAAAGTTTTGAGCACGGGAACCATCAGCAGCGAACCGATACCCCAATATAGGCAGAACGATTGAAGGCGGTTTTCGCTCTTG
>JAGCYI010000067.1 GCA_017960885.1 Bacteroidales bacterium | reverse complement strand
TGAACTTGTTGCCGTTGTGGATGGCAACAGTGTGTCCAACGAAATCGGGAGAGATAACTGAGGCTCTTGCCCATGATTTAACTACTGATTTCTTGCCGGATTCGTTCATGGCAAGAACTTTCTTTTCGAGGTTGTAATCGATGAACGGGCCTTTTTTAATTGAACGACTCATGATTAAATATGCATTAATTATTTACTTCTTCTTTCGATTATAAACTTGCTGGTGCTCTTTTTGGGGCTGCGGGTCTTGTAACCTTTAGCGAGGAGTCCCTTGCGAGATCTCGGGTGTCCGCCTGATGCGCGTCCTTCACCACCGCCCATCGGGTGATCGACAGGGTTCATTACTACGCCGCGGTTGCGGGGTCTGCGTCCTTGCCAGCGAGAACGTCCGGCTTTGCCGCTTTTCTCAAGCTCGTGGTCGCCGTTCGATACGCTTCCTATTGTGGCTTTGCATGTTACAAGTATCATTCTTGTTTCGCCAGAAGGAAGTTTAACTATTGCATATTTGCCGTCTCTTGCAGTAAGCTGGGCATACGAACCTGCGCTTCTTGCTAATACACCGCCTTCGCCGGGGTGCAGTTCGATGTTGTGGATGATAGTTCCCAGCGGAATGTCGGCCAGGTAGAGGGCGTTGCCAATTTCGGGAGCGGCGTTTTTGCCTGCTACGATTTTCTGTCCTACCTGAATGCCGTTGGGGGCGACGATGTATCTTTTCTCGCCGTCGGCATAATATACGAGTGCAATACGAGCCGTACGGTTGGGGTCGTATTCAATAGTCTTTACTGTTGCGGGCACACCTTCTTTGTTGCGCAAGAAGTCGATTATTCTGTATTTCTGTTTGTGTCCTCCGCCTATGTAGCGTACGGTCATTTTACCGGTGTGGTTACGTCCACCCGATTTTCCGTATCCGTATGTCAGAGACTTTTCGGGTTTGCTTGCGGTAATTTCAGCGAATGTGCTTAGTACTTTTCCTCTTTGTCCCGGAGTTGTCGGTTTAAATTGTCTTACTGCCATTTTGTTTATACGTTGCTATAAAAATTGATAGTCTCGCCGTCTTTCAATGTAACGACTGCTTTTTTATAAGTTTTGCCTTTGCCGGTCAATACTCCTGACTTGGTGTTGCGTGTTTTTACTTTGCCGGCGTACTTCATTGTGTTAACTGCCACTACAGTAACATTATACAAGCTCTCTACGGCGTTCTTGATCTGAATTTTGTTGGCGTTGGGGTTAACGATGAAGGCGAACTGGCTGATGGTGCGGTTGCCCCTGGTGTCAGGTCTGCCGTTCTTGTTACCCTTCTTACCGGTACGTACAGTCTTGCTTGCAAGAGCCGTAAATTTCTCGGTTGTTAGTGGTTTTTCTATGATTTCCATTTGTTTTTCGTGTCTTATTTGTTGAAAATCGTATTCAAAACTTCAACTGCGCCTTCAGTCAACACCAACGACTGAGCATTGAGAATGTCGTAAGTATTTAATTTATTGGCAGTTGTAACTTCTGATCTTTCTAAATTTCTCAGCGACAAATATATATTCTTATTTTCATTCTGCAAAACCAAAAGTGATTTTTTATCGCTGATTTTCAAATTATTTTTTATTTCGACGAATTTCTTGGTCTTGGGAACGTCGAAAGCGAAGTCTTCAACAACAATTATCTGCTGGTCTTTGGCTTTGTATGTGAGCGCTGATTTGCGTGCGAGGGCGATTACCTTCTTGTTGAGCTTGAAGCTGTAGTCGCGGGGACGGGGGCCGAAGCAGCGTGCTCCGCCTACCATTACGGGCGAGTTGATATCGCCTGAACGTGCGCCGCCGGTTCCTTTCTGTTTTTTGAGCTTGCGGGTAGAGCCCGACATCTCGCTTCTCTCTTTTGTTTTGGCTGTGCCCTGTCTTCTGTCGGCCAGGATTCTCTTTACGTCGAGATACATGGCGTGGTCTTTGGGTTCAACGGCAAAGATGGCGTCGTTGAGCTGGACTTTCTTGCCGGTGTCCTTTCCTTCGATGTTAAATACTGATATTTCCATTAGTTTTCCAATTTTAAGTATGATCCTTTGGCACCGGGAACTGCTCCCTTAACCAATACGAGGTTGTGTTCGGCGATGATTTTAACGATTCTGAGGTTGCGAACCTTTACGGTGTCGTTACCTGTGCGTCCGGCCATGCGCATTCCCTTGAACACTTTTGAGGGGAACGAAGAGGCGCCGAGTGAACCGGGAGCACGGAGTCGGTTGTGCTGGCCGTGTGTGGTGCCGCCTACGCCGCCGAAGTGGTGACGTTTAACTACGCCTTGGTATCCTTTACCTTTGGAAATACCGGTTACATTGATAAGTTCGTTTTCTGTCAACGATTCAACAGTTACTATGTCGCCGAGTTTTACTTCTTGCTCGATGTTTTTGAATTCGGCGATTTTTCTTTTCGGAGTTGAGCCGATTTTCTTGAAGCGCTCGATTTCGGGTTTGGTGGCGCTTTTCTCTTTCTTGTCGTCGAATGCCAATTGGATAGCGTTGTAACCGTCGGTGTCAACGGTCTTGATCTGCGATACTACGCAAGGTCCTGCTTCTATCACTGTTACGGGAACGTTTGTTCCGTCCTCGGTGAAAACAGAGGTCATTCCGACTTTTTTTCCTATAATTCCTGACATTTTGTTTCTGTTTTTGTTTACTTGCCGGGCTCTGCCGGTATTGGTAAATGTTGGTTTTTGTTTCTTAATTCAAATTATATAACCTTGATTTCTACTGACACACCGCTGGGGAGTTCGAGCTTCATAAGAGCGTCGATGGTTTTGGGTGTGGAGCTGTAGATGTCGATCAGTCTTTTGAATGACGACAGCTGGAACTGCTCTCTCGACTTTTTGTTTACGAATGTCGAGCGGTTTACCGTAAAGATTCTCTTCTGGGTGGGTAGCGGAATTGGTCCGCTGAGTACTGCGCCAGTGCTTTTTACGGTCTTAACGATTTTTTCAGTCGAGTTGTCAACCAAATTATGATCGTAAGATTTTAATTTGATACGAATCTTCTGACTCATAATGTTTTAATTATAATTGATCAATAAATGTAATTTTACCTTTTACCTTGTCGATTATTTCCTGTGCCACGTTGGCGGGCACTTCGTCGTAGCTGTGGAACTGCATCGAAGATATTGCCCTTCCGGAGGTGAGAGTGCGCAAAACGGTCACGTATCCGAATGTTTCGGCGAGGGGTACTAACGACTTGATAATTTTCATTTTTGCTTTTGAATCAGTGCTTACTACTTGTCCGCGGCGTTTGTTGATGTCGGCTATCACATCGCCCATGTATTCTTCGGGCGTGTCTACCGTCAGCTCCATTACCGGTTCGAGGAGTTTTGCTTTTGCCTGTTCGGCTGCTGCTTTGAATGCTTGCTTGGCAGCGATTTCGAACGACACAGCGTCTGAGTCCACGCTGTGGTATGCACCGTCGATAAGTTCTACGGTAAGACTTTGCAGTTTGAAGCCTGCCAGGGGTCCGTTGTTCATTGCTTCTTCGAAGCCTTTCTCTATTGCGGGGATGTATTCCTTGGGGATTACGCCGCCTTTGATGCTGTTGATGAACTTGAGTCCGGTTTCGCCGTCGTCGGAGGGGGATATCCTTACGGTGATGTCGGCGAACTTGCCTTTGCCACCGGTTTGTTTCTTGAACACTTCGTGGTGTTCTACGGTTGAGTATATCCTCTCTTTGTAGGTTACTTGGGGCTTGCCCTGGGTTATCTCGATTTTGTACTCACGCTTGAGTCGGTCGATGAGTATGTCGAGGTGAAGTTCGCCCATTCCTGAGATTATTGTCTGGCCGGTTTCGGAGTCCACGTTGATTTTGAATGTGGGGTCTTCTTCGGCTAGTTTGGTAAGGGCGAGATCCATTTTGTCAAGGTCTGCTTGAGTTTTGGGCTCTATTGCCACTCCGATTACAGGGTCGGGGAATTCGATTGATTCGAATGCGATAGGATGTTTCTGCTCGGCGAGGGAGTCGCCTGTGCGGATGTCTTTGAATCCTACTGCGCCGCAGATGTCGCCTGCTTCCACGCTTTCGATTGCGTTTTCTTTGTTGGCGTACATGCGGTAGAGGTTCGAGATGCGTTCCCTTTTGCCGGTGCGCACGTTGAACACGGTTTCGCCGGCGTTGAGTTTGCCTGAATAGACTCTGATATAGACGAGGCGTCCTACGAATGGGTCAACCGCAATTTTGAAGGCGAGTGCCGAGAACGGCTCTTTGTCGTCGGGTTTGCGGATAAGCTCCTTTTCGGGATGGTCGGGGTCGGTGCCTCTTACTTCGCCTATATCAACGGGGCTTGGCAGATAGGCTGCAATAGCGTCGAGGAGTTTCTGTACTCCTTTGTTCCTTAGCGATGAGCCGCAGAGCACGGGTACCATCTTCAACGATATTGTGGCGTTGCGTACAGCGTTTTTGATGTCTTGTTCGGTTATCTTCGCGCTGTCTTCTAAGTATTTTTCGAGAAGGTCGTTGTCGAATTCGGCGGTTTTCTCTATGAGTTTTTCGCGCCACTCGGCTGCTGTTTCGGCGAGGTCGGCAGGGATGTCTTTCTTGGTGTAGTTGATTCCCTGGTCGTCGGCGTCCCAGTAGTAAGCCGCCATTTCAATAAGGTCGATTACGCCTTGGAACTTGTCTTCGCTGCCGATGGGGATCTGCAGCGGAACGGGGTTTGCTCCAAGTTTTTCTTCGATTTCGGATACGACCGAATAGAAGTCGGCTCCTATGCGGTCCATCTTGTTTACGAAGGCGATACGCGGCACGCTGTACCGGTCGGCCTGGCGCCAAACAGTTTCTGACTGGGGTTCTACTCCTCCTACACCGCAGAACACTGCCACTGCGCCGTCGAGAACACGGAGCGAGCGTTCTACCTCTACGGTAAAGTCTACGTGTCCGGGTGTGTCAATAATATTAATAGTGTGCTTAATATCATTGTAGTTCCAGTATGCGGTGATAGCGGCGGAAGTGATAGTGATGCCCCTCTCCTTCTCTTGCGACATCCAATCCATAGTGGCCGCTCCGTCGTGAACTTCACCCATCTTGTGTGTGACACCGGTATAGAACAATATGCGCTCGGTAGTTGTGGTTTTACCGGCGTCGATGTGTGCCATAATTCCGATGTTTCGGGTATATTTTAGTTCTTGGTTCATTGGTTCGGCCTTTTGATTAATGTCTTAGAATCTGAAAAATGCGAAAGCCTTGTTGGCTTCAGCCATACGGTGAGTATCTTCTTTCTTCTTGAAAGCGCCGCCTTCTTCGTTGAAAGCCGCTACTATCTCAGCAGCGAGTTTCTCAGCCATAGAGTGGCCAGAGCGCTGGCGTGCGTAGAGGATAAGGTTTTTGATACCGATCGACTGTTTGCGGTCGGGACGGATTTCGGTAGGTACCTGGAATGTGGCACCGCCTACTCTGCGGCTCTTAACCTCAACGTCGGGAGTGATGTTCTCCATGGCCTTTTTCCAAACCTCAGTAGGAGTCTTGCCGGTTTCTTTAGTTTTTTCACCGACGAGTTCCATCGCTTTGTAGAAGATTTTGAAGGCGATACTCTTCTTGCCGTCAACCATCATGTCGTTTACAAAACGAGTTACGAGCGGGTCACCGTACACAGGGTCGGCAAGAATCTGTCGTTTTTTTGGTGTTGATTTTCTCATTGCTTTACTCCGATTGTAGAATTACTTTTTCTTAGGACGTTTAGCGCCGTATTTAGATCTCTGCTGTCCGCGGTTTGCAACGCCCGCAGTATCTAATGTACCACGGATGATGTGATAACGTACACCAGGGAGGTCTTTTACACGGCCGCCTCTTACCATTACGATAGAGTGCTCCTGAAGATTGTGTCCTTCGCCGGGTATGTACGCGTTAACCTCCTTCTGGTTGGTGAGCCTTACACGGGCAACTTTGCGCATTGCCGAGTTAGGTTTCTTGGGGGTGGTTGTGTAAACACGTGTGCATACGCCCCTGCGCTGCGGACAAGAATCTAATGCCGGAGCCTTACTTTTAGAAGTAATGGTCTTCCTTCCTTTTCTTACTAACTGTTGAATTGTAGGCATATTCTTATCTTTAAATTTAATATATTTCAGAGCGCAAAGGTAAGTTTTTTTCAAATGCAAACAACTGTTTTATAAATATTTTTTTTATTTTAAGGCAGATATTTTTTCTTAACAATATTATAGCGTTGATTTTCAATAATATAAGAATAAAAACACAAAAAAAATTTAACAATTATTTTTTATTCGCTTTTTTTTGCATCAGATTAATATTTTTTTGTATATTTGCTCACTCAAAAACTCAAAAGTACTTTTACGAAAAACAAGACATTATGAATGAACTATTAACCGGATTTGCTACGGCATTCGGAGGCGCGTTGGGCGTATTGTGCGCCTTTGGACTGTGCATGGCAGTCTGGGTTACCGCCAAAATTTTTATCAAGAGGCGTCGTACTTTGCGTAAGATGCCTAAACTAATCCTCGAATACAGGACTGTTCTTATCTCGCTCGAAAAATTTGACGAGATAATTGAAATCGACCGGTTTCTCGAAAAGCTCAAACGCAACGAGATGCCACGCGAACTGTCGGTAAGGTACAGCGCTAAGTACCTTAAGGATTTTTTAAAGCAACATCAGGAAGCGTAACGCAAAATAAATGTTTTCACAACCGGCTTCAGGCAATAAGCCCGCAAAAGTGTCCGTTTCATTTTGCAAAACCACACCTTATATATATAGTAAAAAATCAAAATGGAAAATATCGGATCAGGATTTTGCAAAGGCTTCGGAGGCATGTTCGGGGTGATTGCCGCCATATTATTGATAGCATTGCTAATATGGTTGGTAATGTATATCCACGACTGTATGATTATACGCAAGGAGATGCCAAAGATGCTACTTATGGCAAGGAAAGTGCTCAAAGAAAACGAGCAATACGAAGAACTTTCGATTATAAACAAATACGCCAAACAACTCAAAAAGAATATCTTACCACAAGAAATACGCAAAAGGTTTTCTGTTGAGATCAGAAGATATGTACAAGAGGACTATGGCGACAAGGGTTCGAGAATGTACATAGCCCAAGACAAGATTCTCAAGTATAATCCTCCCGCTAAGAAAGCCAAAGCGCCGAAGGACAAACCCAACAATCAAAACACCGATGATATATCCTAAAAACTTTGAGGTTAAAACAGGATTCAACAAGATTAGGGAAACAATAAAAAACTACTGCATCTGCGACCTTGGCAAAAGTCAGGTAGACGAGATGACATTCAGCAGCAGTTTCAACGACATCAAACGCGACCTCAACCTCACAGCAGAGTTCAAACATATAATTATGATGTCCGTAACCTTTCCTCAAGATGGGTATTTTGACTTAAGGTACGGTTTGAAAAAAATCTCCAAAGAAAACACTTTTCTCTCGGTACAAGAGCTATTTGACCTAAAACGCTGCACCGAAACTCTCCGGCTTATAACTCAGTTTTTTGCGTCGCGCCCCGAAAGCGAATACCCTTATATGCGTGAAACATGTCAAAATATACTTGTAAGCCGCGAAATCATATCAGCCATCAACGCCGTAATGACCGAAACTGGCGAAATCAGCGACAACGCCTCGCCTGAACTGCGCCGCATACGCAACGAGATAAAGGTAAAGGCTGCGTCAATCTCAAATGTTGTAAACCGTCTGTTGCGCAACGCCAAGGCACAGGGGTGGACAGAGGCTGACGCCGAAATCAACATCCGCGACGGCAAACTGCTCATACCTGTTAAGAGCGGAAGCAAACGCAAAATATCTGGTATCGTTGCCGACGAATCAGCATCTGGCAAGACCTCATTCATAGAACCCATCGAGAGCGTGGAGCTCAACAACGCCGTGCGCGAACTTGAATTTGCCGAAAAGCGCGAGATTGTGAAAATTCTCACAGCAGTATCCGACAAGATTCGTCCCCATATTCCCGACCTGATAGAAGGCTGCGCAATACTCGGCACTTTGGATTTTGCCAGAGCAAAAGCCAAGATGGCTATCGACACCAATGCCGACCTGCCGATACTCACCGACAAGCCGCTGATTGACATGCGTGTGGCACGCCATCCGATATTAGAAAAAACTCTCAAGGCTGAGGGTAGAAAGGTTGTGCCGCTCAACATAGAACTCAATGAGCATCAGAGGATTATAATGATTTCTGGTCCTAATGCCGGCGGAAAATCGGTCTGTATTAAAACCACCGCGCTGATACAGTATATGCACCAATGCGGACTGCTCACGCCTATAAGTCCCAACAGCACAATGGGTATCTTCAACGACATCTTTATCGACATAGGCGATGAACAGTCGATAGAAAACGACCTGAGCACATACAGCGGACACCTTAAAAATATGAAGACCTTTGTAGACCGTGCAGGACGCAACTCTCTGGTATTCATCGACGAATTTGGAACAGGCACTGAGCCTATACTTGGCGGAGCAATAGCCGAGGCTGTGTTGGAAAAACTCAACCAACGCCACGTAAAAGGCGTAATCACAACGCATTACACCAACCTTAAAAACTTTGCCACCGACACCGAGGGCATAGTAAACGGCGCAATGCTCTACGACAACACCTGCATGAAACCGCTCTTTCAGATGGAGACCGGCAAGACTGGCAACTCGTTTGCATTTGAGATGGCAAAGAAGATGGGACTCAGCCGCGAGATTCTCCAAAAGGCGGAACAGATTGCAGGTCGCGACCATATCGACTACGAACGCCGCATTCAAGAGCTTGAAGAAGACCGCCGCCGCTTGAAAATCACTCTCGAAAATGCCGAGAACCGTGAGAAAAACCTTGCCCGTCAGCAGCAGCAGTACACCGAACAGACCGAGTTTACCCTCAACGAGCGCAAAAACATACTCAAAGCCGCCAAACTGCAAGCCGACGAGATTCTCAAAAACGCAAACAAACTGATAGAAAACACCATACACGACATCAAGCGTGCCGAGGCCGAAAAACTCAAAACCCGAGAAATACGCCGCGACTTTGAGCAAGCCAAAGAACAGATATCCACGCAGCTGACCGAGGAGCAACTGGCTCTCGACGCAAAGATAGAACGTCTGCGCCAAAAGCAACAGGAACGAGCCGAACGCCGTGCAAAAAAACGTCAGGAGAAAGCCGAGAAAGAGGCAGCAGCACCCAAGCCACCAGAACCGATACAACTCAAAACCGGCGACAAAGTACACTTAGACGATGGCGAGCAGGTGTTTGAAATAATGGACATCAAGGACAACACAGCACTTTTGCAAGTAGGCTACATGCAGACTTTTGTAAAACTGTCACGTTTGAAACCCGCCGCCAAGAAAAAGGAGGAGAAAAAGGCAGTGCCGCAAATCCGCATAAACATCGAAAGCGAGAAAAAGTCGGGAGGATTCCTCTTCGGATTAGACGTCCGCGGTCTGCGTGGCGACGAAGCCTTGGAGAAAGTAGCAAAACATCTCGACGACGCCCTCGCCACAGGCAAGCACGAAATTCGCATTCTCCACGGCACAGGCACAGGCGCATTACGCAGCCTTATTCGCGACTACCTTGCCACACAAGATATAGTTAGCAAATGTCACGACGAAAAGATAGAACTTGGCGGAGCTGGAATCACTGTGGCGGAGTTAGACTACTAAACCATCCAAGCCTTAACGGTGTAATCCCTTCTGCCTGTGGTTAAATGTCCGCTGCTATAACTCCAAACCCACTCTTTGCTGTTTGCAATATCCTCTGTATCAAAAAAAAGCATCGGACGATCGTACATTTCAAGACCTTCGGCATTATAACTCTTTATTTTTACGGGAGTTATCACACATGATTTACCTTTTGGCAGCATACCAAGATGGTAGGTTTGGATAAAACGGCTAAGATTTTTCGACGAAAGATGGTCTACAAGTTCCATCTGAATTAGATATTCAAGTATAAGGTCGTCTAAAAAAGCAAGCGTATTTACCGACACCACAAAGTCAAAATTGACCAAAAGGTCGCTATAATCGGCAGTGCTATAATTTGTTGAAGCGCTGAGCATATCAACCGAAAACGACTTATACCGGTTTACACAGTTGTAGGTTTCAGCCACAATCTTGGTAATATCCTCAGTTACAAAATGCACATTTTCAAACTCTTTGAACTTTGCCACTACCTTAGGCGGATGCAGAAGGTCAACAAAATAAACCTTTTCAAACATACGGCTGAGTTCCATTACGGGCACGTCGATACACCAACCGCTGCCAAGTACCACAGCGGTATTATGTTCAGAGCATTTTTTAGCGTTTGTAGTTATAAAATGCTTAGTATTAAGTATGTGCGAACTCCAATTCTGGATTTCGCTTAGATACCTGATATAATACTCCTTCTGATCGAGCTCGTATCCCATTCGGCGGTAGATACGCTTGTTGGTAAGTTCAAATGGCCACATAGTATCAGATAGTTATGCTGGTGTCGGCGAACTTTGCACCACGTTCTTTGGCAATTTGGTAAACGTTGTCGGCGGCGTGTTCAAATCCTGCCACGCAACCCATAGCGTCTTCCAAGATAACAAGCTTAGAAACCAACTGAGGCACAGTATCAAAAAGTTGCGAAATAGTATTGGCTACACAATGACTTTTAGCCTCTCCAGCCAAGTAAATGGTATCAAACTTGTTGAGCTCGTCGGCAAGTTTATAGTTAAACATCGTTTCAGGGAAATCGGGATTTGGAACTTCGGCTTTAAATGCCCCGAAATGCTCTGTAAAAGGATATGCGCCTTTGCGTACAATAGAATAATACTTTCCTGGCTGTTGTGCCCATTCTAAAACGGCATCCATCAGAGTTTTGCAAATTTCTGCCCCATAAGTGCCCGACAAGCAATGAACAGGCCATATTGTGTGAGAATATCTGCCCTCATTCTCCAAACATTGAAGATAGTCAACAGCTCTGTCTACATTGCCATCTGCTGGCACAAATGTCTTGTTTTCAACATCTTTTACTGTAATGGTGGTAAAAGGTGCGGGCTGCTTGCCGTCTTTTCCACGCCAAAATGCCGGATGAGAAATATCGTTAGGCTGATGGTCGTCGGCTGTGAGAATAATGTTATGAATGTTAGCGGCGTTGTTTTTAAGAAACAAAGCAAGACGTGTCATATCGCCAGTGGCACCCGGAACATAAAGAGAACCAGTGTTTTCGCAAAAGTCGTTTTGCGGGTCTATCACAAAAAGTGCGTTTTTCATATCGGTATAAATTAAATTTCTTATTTAGAGTTACCTACAATAATCGTTGCACCATTTTTGGGAACGGTAATCGGCAAAATATTCTTTTTTGGTTTAACAATTTTCATAGAACCGTTGAGCTTGGCATCGTCGGCATAGAGAGAAACATCGCCACTAATAAAATCGAGGTTCACCATACGCTTAAGTGGCTCATTGTCAGCGTTGATTGCTACCACATACCATTTTTCACCACTGCGACGTGCCATTATCAAGTATTTGCCAGGGTAGCCGTCGATAAACTTGATGTCGTCCCAAAGCGTGGGACATTGTTTTACAAAATCGAGTTTCCAAGTTTCTTTTGGCAATGCGTTGTAATATAGCGCAGTATGATTGAGCGGACATTGAAACAGCACCGCCACAGCCATCTGGAAAACATCCGACGTAACACGGTGTCCACCCCACATAGTGGTGTCGTTGGCAGAGTTAAAATAACTGTTGAAAGTGATGCCTCCATAGTCCATAGCAGCCACAGAGTTGCGAATCACAGGATGAAGAGTGGCGTTGTAAGATTCCTGACGGCAGAAGTCGTCGCTAAAATGCAGGTTCTCACTGGCTTGTACTGCCTCAGAACCAATAAAATTGGGGTACATCCTCTCCCACCCTCTCGGCAAGGTTGCTCCGTGGAAAATCACCTCCAAACCAAAATCGTTGGCGTCGGCAAGAATATCCTCGTAGAGCTGCATAGTCCGCTGTTTGTCAGAGCCTAAGAAATCCACCTTGATACCACGGATGCCAATCGACTGCATCCATGCCATCTCGCGGCGGCGCTTGATGATATTGTTCATAATATGCTTAGGACCTTGCGGAGCGTCGTTCCAATAGCCGTTGGAATTGTACCAGAGGCAGAGCGACGTGCCTTTCTGCTTGGCGTATTTGGCAAGAATCTCAATAGAATCGCGTGTGATCTGCGTATCCCACCAGTTGTCAACTATTTGTGAAACAAAACCAAGGTCGGCGGTAAAGTCGATGTAGCGTTTCTGTTCCTGGAAGTTGACACTCTCGTCGAAACCGATAATCCAGCTCCAAGTGCCTGCGCCGTAGGTGTAGTTCTTCGACGGAGCATATAGCGGCTCAACAAAGTCCCACGGAATGGTGGTCTCCACAATAGGCGCGAGAGTTTCGCCAAAAGTAATTGTGCGCCAAGGAGTTTCGCCCAAAAGCGGGATACCGGGAGCGGAAGTGCCGTTGCCGTTGTAATCCTCATCCAAGGGGAAAGACACCTTGTAACTTGCTCCGCCCTCGCAGGTGATATGCGACGCGCAATAAGCCGAAGTTACGCCAGTTTCTGACACCAGTACCCATCCGTTAGGCACGTGAAACAACGCCGGGAAGATGAATCCCAACCCGTTGGCGTTCTTGCCGGTCTTGTCGTCGGCAAAATATGGCTGCTCGTAGCTTGGTGCAGTGCGTGCCCATCCTGTCTGTCCCTTCATCTGAGGCGAGAGGAATGTGGTGGTGCCGTCGGGAAAGTTGAAGAATGATTTTTCGTTGTTGATAACCGTGCAGGCAAACGGCTCGGTGGGTGACTTAGGATTGGGCTGCGGATAAACCACGTATTTAAACGCCAAGTCGTTGTTTTTCACCATAAAAACCAAGTCGATAGCGGGACGGTTGTTTTGATAAAGGTTCAGCACAGCATGTGTGGCTGACACATCTATATGGCTACGTTTCAACACTTTGCTGTCGTAACTAAACGCTTTTGCCTCGGTTTTGAAATCCTTAGGCGTGAGGTTTTCGGAAAAATCGCCCACAGTGGTAACAAGTCCCAGCTGCGACTGCTTCATAAACACTTTTCCATTGAGCGAAACTGAATAGAAGACCTTGCCGACGGTGCAGTTGATATCCACCTTCAACCGTCCGTCGGGCGAATTTACGGTGTAGTTCTGCGCATCAACCGATAGCGCAAAGGCAAATGTTATAATTGAGAGTAATAAAAATCTTTTCATAATAAGATGCTATGAGTAATATTATTGTAAATCAGCAAGTTTAACACCCAGCACAAGGAAATCGTCGATTTGTTGGCGGTCGCCCTTCCATTTGTCCATAGTGTCGGACAATATGGCTTTCTGCTCTTCCATAGGCAGGTTTCGGTTGTTGAGAATCATCTCACGAAAACGCTGCGTGTTGAATTTTTCATTGTCCTCACCGCCGAACTGGTCGAGATAGCCGTCGGAAAACATATATATAGAGGTGTTGTCGTCGTACATAAAGTCGTAGCATGTAAACTCAACCTGCATATCGGGGCGCAACTGCCTGCCACCTATCGAATAGTAATTGGCTTTCAGGATTTTAAGTTTATCGCCCTGTACCACGTAAAGATTATTTTTTGCGCCAGCAAACTGGAAACGATGCAGACGAGTATCCACAGTACAAAGGCTCATATCCATACCGTCCTCGCTGTCGGAATCCTCGCTGCTCTGGTTGAGGGCAAGACGGATGCCAGTGTGCAGCATAGTTAAGATAACATCAGGCTTAAAAACATGTTTGATATTCACAATTTCGTGAAGCAGAGTGTTGCCCACCATCGAGAGGAACGCGCCCGGCACACCGTGACCTGTGCAGTCGATGGCGGTAATCACATATTTATTCTCAAACTTAGAGAACCAATAAAAATCGCCGCTGACAATATCCTTGGGTTTAAAATATACAAACATCTGCGGCAACCACTGACGGAGTTTGCTTTCGGGCAGGAGTATGTTGTCCTGAATCTTTCGGGCGTAGTTGATAGAGTCGGTAATCTCACAGTTTTTCTGCTCAATAAGGTTCTTCTGCTGCTCAATCTCGTTTTTTTGGCGCTGCAATTCAGCGTTTATACGCTTGATTTTGCGGAGCATAAACATAAGCACAGCCACAAGCGACAACGCCAGAACACCAATAACGATAAAGAGAAACTCCTGCATTGTGAAAACAAAGCCTTATTATTTTTCCGCTGTTCCGCCAAGTTTCTGGAGTGCTGTAAGCACCTCAACAGGCAAACAGAATATGATAGTATTCGACTGATCGCTCGACAAGTCGCTGAGAGTAGCAAGCGTGCGGAGATGCATAGCACCAGGAGTCTGGCTCATAATCTGAGCAGCCTTGGCGAGACTGTTAGACGCTTCGAGTTCGCCCTGAGCCTTAGTGATAACGGCTGTTTTTTCACGTTCCGCCTCAGCAGCCACAGCAAGCGAACGCTTCATTTCAAGAGGCAAAGCCACATCCTTAAGTTCCACATTTTCAACTGTTATGCCCCAAGGATCAGAAGCCTTGTCAATTATATCACAAATCTGTGTGCTAATCTTGTCACGTTCGGCAAGAAGTTCGTCGAGAGTAACCGAACCAACCACATTACGCATGGTGGTTTGAGCAAGCTGACCAACGGCATACATGAAGTTTTCAACCTCGAGCACAGCCTTGCTCGAATCAAATATCTTATAATACAAAACCGCGTTGATCTGCACCGACACATTATCACGTGTAATAGCCTCCTGTGCAGGCACGTCAACAGCCTTGGTGCGGACGTCCACTTTTCTAATGGACTCAATTACAGGAATTATCACTTTCCATCCGGGTTGAAGAATTTTAACGAACTTACCAAATCTGAATTTGATACCACGCTCATACTGGTTGATCTGTTTGATTGTAGAAAAGAACATAACCACAAACACTACAATCACAAAGATTAATAAAGAAGCACTTGCGTCCATAATTAAATAGTTTTAAATAGTTTAACAATAATTTACGACAACCCACCACTGGCAAAGACATATCACTATATCACCGCCAAGGAGATATGTACGACACAAATATACAAAAAAATTTGCAAAAAGTATTTTTTTGCTCTAATTTTGCGTTCAAAATGATGTAAAATAAAGAAAAATGCCAAGACTAAGAGGAATCATATTCGACTTCAACGGCACATTGCTGTGGGACACTCAGTTTCACAACAAGGCTTGGAACATTTTTCTAAAAAAATACCGCATCAACCTTTCCGACGAGGAGATTCGCGACAATATGCACGGTCGCACCAATGCCGAAATTTTCAAATACCTGTTTAAAAAAGATTTAAGTCAGAGCGAAGTTAACACTCTTGCATCTGAAAAAGAGGCTATTTATCGTCAACTGATTATCAACAACGAATTTGAACTGCAGTCGGGCGTTACCAAAGTGTTTGATTTTTGCCTCGCTTGCGCAATTCCCATTGCCATTGCCACCAGTAGCGACAAGGAAAACGCCGATTTTTTCTACGAGCGTTACAATCTAAAAAAATGGTTTCCCCGCCGTCGCTTTATCTACAACGACTATACATTCCCGAGCAAACCTGCACCGGATATTTTTCAAAAGGCTGCTAAACAGTTGTTTCTTGAGCCGGAAGAGATAATGGTGTTTGAGGATTCGCCGGCAGGAATAGAGGCTGCAGAACGTTTTGGAGCAGGTAAGATTGTAATTATCAATAGCACCGGCAACGATTGTTCAAAATACGAAGACACTTTGGTGTTGGAAGATATCAACGATTCGCTCAGCATTATCGACCTCAACATTGTATTGCCAAGAGAAGATCGCTATTTGTTGGAATAGCGAGGCTCAGAGAGGTGATGCTTGCCACATTCCACCCACACATACTTTTTGCTATATGGAAGACGCACCCGCGCACGGCAGTTGGGAGGGATTTCCACATACATATCAAATTTCTTGCTTGATTTTTCAAACCGCACACTGATTTTGCCTCTTGGCGAAGGCACTGTGATTGACGCATGCGACAACGACGACGGCTTTGGCGCAATAGACACTGTGGCGAATCCTGCTGTAAGCGGCTCAATGCCCATAATCTTGCGCATGATGATATTGGCTGGCGCGGCACCATAGGCTGAATTCCACATTTGGTCGGGCTTGCTTTCGTTGTTCCACGACTCGGTGGTAAGGGTGCTGCCCGAACGTATCATATTATAAAAGCTCCGCGACGAGGTGTCGGTGAGAAGGTTCAATCCATATCCTTCCATACCCAAATCAAACATAGCATCCAAAAGAAACTGCGCTCCATATACACTGCAATCCATTCCACTGCCAAGCACATAGTTTTTTACTATTCCACGGTTGAGGTCGTCGACAACGCCGAAGTTAAGGGCGAACATATTTGCCAACAGCGATTTGTTTTCGCTACCAAGAGCATCTACATAGATACCGCAGCTATCGGTAAGCATGGTGTTGACAGAGTTTTGGGTAACACGAGCCAACGACCTGTAATTGTCGGCGTCGAACTTGTTGCCAATTGCAGTGGCTATGTCGGCAAG
This sequence comes from Bacteroidales bacterium, assembly GCA_017960885.1. Taxonomy (GTDB): domain Bacteria; phylum Bacteroidota; class Bacteroidia; order Bacteroidales; family UBA3824; genus UBA3824. The sequence goes on along the minus strand of JAGCYI010000067.1, from coordinate 19,687 downwards.
CAACATAAGCGACTTAAAATGAAAAGCATTGGTAACGGTGTTGCATTTTCCTCGATCATAAACTCCAGCCGTGCGGTCGGGCAAATCTATAAGATCGCTAAAACGGTTGCCACGGAATCCTACCTTCTGCAAATTGTCGATGCCTGTAACACCGTCGCCGGTATAAAGCAAACCGTCGGATTTTCGAAGATGCATCAATGTGTTATTCTTCAGCTGGAGATAATATTTTTTCAAAATAAAGTCGTCGCCAGTGTAAAGATAATCGTTCCATGCAAGGAAAAGCGTCAACAAAATATCCTCTGTATGATATGTAGGATTGTTGATAATATGTTCCAAAGTGGTTCGGGCTATGGAATAGTGTGCGTCGGTAGCATAAAAGCTGAGTTGATTGATAAGAGCCGCCGAAGCGTAAGGGATTCGCTCCCTGTCGCCGTCAACAAACATTCCACAAAACGATGTAGCTTTCATAGAATGCTTGCAGAGCTCCCACAAACGGTTCAACACAGTGTCTGACGAAGAAAAATCGGCTGCATCATCGTTAAACGGATAGTGCACATACGACCTCAGAGCATCACGGTAAAGGAACGAACCGTTGTAACCCTCTATCTGACAATATCTAAACGGATAAACTTCGCCGATATACTTTGGCATAAAGATAGGAGAAACGCCGCTCTCATTGTCGTTGGGATTGGTGTTGCGCTTGTCTTTGCGAATTTCAAAAGAGTATTCTCCTGCCGAATCGAGAGTAAAATGATATACTGCATAACGTCTTGAACCGCCAGGACGGGTGCAAACGCCGCAGCTATCCGACAATTCGCCAAGACGTACTGTAATAGGTTGATTTGGTGTAACATTGGTAAAACGAAAGCGCACCTGAGAAAAAGCGTCGGTGCCAAAATCGAGCAGAAGCGAATGGTTTGGATGAGTAATCATAGTAGGCATCTGCAACGACTTTTGCAAAGGTAGCGAAGCGCAGGCGTCATCGGGTTCGGGCGAAACAATAAAGCCCTTGGGAGGCGCGTATGCCGAGCAACGTTGTTTTTGATCGTAAACCTTTACTGTATAGTAATATATAGAGCCAGGCGGAAGGGGTCGTCCACGATAAAGGATACCTGTAGAATTGCTGTCGGGCACAACACCGCTGTCCCACACATCGGCGCGACCCTCAGTTAAAAGCGATGGCGACGAGGCAACCAACAAGCGGTATGCGGTTTGATAAAATTCTGCCTTCTTTGAGTCGATCTGCCAGCCAAAACGCGGACAAGTGGTATTTATTTCAGCCACCTGCATCATAGGATTGTCGAAATCATACTCCGCAAGCTCTACCGAAGTTTTAAAACCCTTGGAATATACCGCGTCGGTTTCTTCAATAAGGTCTACTGTAAGATGAGTTACCGAGAAACTATTGGTAGTCTGCTGTTGCGCCGAAACAGTCAACGCAAACAAAGTGAATATTATACAAAACCATCTACACATAATCAGAAACTATTTGCGGCTCGCCCTAAACAAAAAGTCCTTTTCCTCTTTTGTCAGGTTGTCGTATCCGCTTTTTGATATTTTTTCAAGAATACGGTCTATTTGTTCGTTTTCGTCGTGCTTGCGGCGATTATAATCCTCGTCGGAAACGGTAGTAGCTTCGGCATACTCCACATTGTTGCTCTTGTTGTATGTAACTTTCATTTTTGGACGTTTTGGAGAGTCGGAACCAAACCAAGAGACCACAGTGTCGGTGATGGAGCAAAACCACTGCGTAATATCTTTTCCTTTTATAAGGCAAAATGCAAAAGTTGCACCAAAAGCCGCGCCACCGAGATGCGAAATATGACCGCCAGCATTGTTGCCGGCAATAGAAAGCAGGTCGACAAGCACATAGATTATGCCCAGCCATTTCAACTCAACAGGCAGAATGCCAAAGAAATACAGTTTCTCTTTGGGCTTGTATACACATACAGCAATCACCACAGCCGACACAGCCGCACTTGCGCCCATACAGCACGACACAGGCAGAACCGACTCAAACGCAGGAAACAGATTGTAAGCGGCCACATAAAACAGTGCGCCGCAAAGTCCGCCTATAATATACACAGCAAAGAGCCGCCTTCCGTTGAATATGTCAAAAAACACCTTTCCTAAAAAGAAGAGCCACAGCATATTGCCCAAAATATGCAAAAAACCTGTATGGAGAAACATGTATGTAAGCGGAGTCCAAAACCTTGAAGCGAGTTTCGACAAATCTGCCGGCACCGCCAAATAATCAAATGCAGCATCTTCCAAAGCCAATGGCGAGGAGAATAAAAAGTTGACGAGTTCCGCCACTTTAAAAATTACAAAAACTATAACATTTGCAGCAATCAGTTTTGTGAGCATACTGCCTTTTGCTATCGATTTCAAACTGTTCATAAGATAAATATCTATTTGTTAAAAAAATTGTTGCAAGGGAAACGTTTCCAAATTAACAAAAGAATCACACCCGTAGCCAATCCGCCGAGATGCGCCCAATGTGCCACATTATCGCTCGCAAAATCGTTTTTACCAAGAAACAATTCCAACAAACCGAAAATAAGCACAAAATACTTTGCCTTAATACCTATTGGAATAAAGATAATCTGCAACTTACTATCTGGAAACATCATTGCAAACGCCAAAAGTAATCCGAATATAGCACCAGAAGCACCTACCATGGGCGCAGGAGTGAAGTTATTTACAATAGTGCTAACTTGCGAGCAGATATGGTCTATCGTAGCTGGGTCGGCCTCCACCTCTGACCAGTGATCTATAATCTCATAAACAGTTACAAGATTAAAACCACCGCTCCACTTTTGAACCACAGCATCGAGACCGCCGGCTGTAGGCGACGCCAAAAACGCCTGACAAAGGTCCGACAATTGGTAATACTGATAATAGTATACTAGTGTGTTAATTAGCGCCGCGCCCAAGCCTGTTACTATGTAGTAAAACATAAAACGCTTTGTGCCCCATACATATTCGATCATAGAGCCAAACAGAAATAGTGCATACATATTGAAAAACAAGTGGAACAACCCACCATGCATAAACATATATGACACATACTGGTAAGGGCGGAAATATTCTGACTTAACAAAAAACAGAGCTAGATAATGGGTTAAATCCAAGCCCATATACTGGAATAACCATGTTAGAACAAACATAGCTATATTGGTAATCAGCAAAATCTTGGCTCCGCGCGTTAATTGTGGCATTTGATTATAAATTAATAATTTAAGAGAACCGCTTTTCTAATTCGTCTAACCCGATAATCACCACCACCGGGTCGCCTTCGGGCGAGAAATTTGGTTCGTTGGTAGCAAACAGCGAATCTATCAGCTGACGCATCTCCTCGGGTGTGAGCGATTTCTCGTTAGGTATAAGCTCGCGGTTCGACGCCGCAATTGCAAGAATATCTTTTATTGAGGTAGATACATTTCCATGTCCTTCCTGATAACTAACTATAATATCGTTGACTACAGCAGTAGCGCTATCTGGCGACAAGAACGGCGGTATTCCTTTGATCACCACCACGTTGTCGTCGTTAAACTCCATATCAAAACCTACCACCTGAAACTCATCCCTGATATCGTAAGCCATAGCATAGCTGGGCACATCGAGATTTAGTTTAATGGGATAGAGCAGCGTCTGCACCGAATCCACGTTGGAATCTACCTTTTCGATATACTTTTGGTAGAGCACACGTTTGTGGGCACGCCGCTGGTCGATAATCATTATACCTGATTTAGAAGGACTTACTATATATTTGTTTTTAACCTGAATAAGTCGGTTTTCTACCTTGCCAGAGAAAATGCCGTTGTGACCAGAAAGGTCGGAATCTTCGGCATGAAGTTGAGCGCCAGAATAAAGCTGCTGCCAATTGTCTAAATTGTTGCGGTCGCGTTCCGATACCGACGGTGCTTTGGTATAGTGATTTTCCTCGCTGTCGTGCTCAAACGGATTGTAGAATGGATTGAAATTGACCTTGGGCATAGGCGGCATAGGGTCGTCCTTAGAAAAATAAGGCATTTCGATATCGCCTACTTCCGAATCAAAATCTATGGCGGGGGCAATATCGCACTTAGAGAGAGTTTCGCGGATGCCAGCCTGCAAAAGGCGGAACACGTCGGACGCATTCTCAAAGTTGACCTCCGTTTTGGTGGGATGCACGTTTACATCTATGCTGTGCGGATCAATTTCAAAATATAGGAAATAGGGCGGCACACAGTCGGGATACACCAGCTTTTCGTAAGCGAGCGCAACGGCACGATGGAAATACTGGTTTTTCATAAAACGGCTGTTGACAAAGAAGAACTCCTTGTCGCTGCGTTTCTTCGATGAAGACGGTTTGCCTGTGAATCCTGTTATCTTAACGATAGAAGTGTCGATTTCTACCGGAATAAGCTCCTGATTGAGGTTTTTGCCGAAAACATTCACAATCCTCTGTTTAAGATTGCTCTGCGGCAGGTTGTAAATTAACGTTCCGTTATGATAAAGCGAAAAACTAATGTTGGGATGGGTAAGCACAATTCTGTGAAACTCTGATACTATGTGCTGTAGCTCGGTGCTGTTTGATTTAAGAAACTTGCGACGTGCGGGCACATTGAAAAACAGGTTTTTAACGCTGAAATTTGTACCCACAGGAGTGCTCACAGGGGTTTGTCCCACGAATTGCGACCCATTTATAATCACCTGAGTGCCAATAGAATCCTCTTCGCGGCGAGTTTTAAGCTCAACCTCGGCAACTGCGGCTATAGAAGCCAGAGCCTCGCCCCTGAAACCTTTTGTACAGATACAGAAAAGGTCGTCGGAAGTATAAATCTTCGACGTAGCATGACGCTCAAAGCTCATACGAGCGTCGGCGGGACTCATACCGCAACCATTGTCGATAACCTGAACGAGTGTGCGTCCAGCATCTTTGATATTAACGGTAATCTCATCGGCGCCAGCGTCAACAGAGTTTTCCACAAGCTCCTTCACAACCGAGGCAGGACGTTGGATTACTTCTCCAGCGGCTATCTGGTTGGCAAGCGCATCCGACATTAGTCTTATAACATCAGCCATAGCGGATAACTAAAAGTGCTACAGGAAATGAAAATACTGGTTGGCAAAATAAGCGCCTATCAATAGAATAACGAAGAGCACAGTACGACGGATGTTTGCCTGCTTGAGATCACCTTTGCGGCGGTCGTACATACGGCGGAATGTTCCGTGCTGCAAAATCCTAACGTCTTCGGCGTCTTCTTTGCCAAGTTCCTTGCGGATACGTGCGCGGCGTAGCTTTAAATCTTCTTTACGAGGATCGTAGTAACGCGGAATGTACTCGAACTCGTGAATTTTCATTTCAGGAAAAAAACGTGGTAAACCCATAACAGCATTGTTTTATCGTTAATAATGCGCAAATATAATCATTTACAATGAAAAAATAATTTTTTTAACGTTTTTTTTAAAAACAGTGCTAAATGTTTGTCTCTACCTTATAACCATCGTACACCACAACCCACTTATCGCCATAAAAACGCACTAGGTTTACAGGAGTTCCTTTCTTGGCAAATTTCTGCAACACGGCCACAATGTCGTCGGGAAGGTTTTGAAACGCCAAACCGCTGCGTCCGTAGAGCAGCACCCAGCCGTCGGAACCGTAGAATGCCGATTCGCGAATGGATACTTTTTTATTGTTGAGCTGTGCGAGCTTTGCCGCCATCCTTTGCGGTATGCCTTTGGCTATAAAGCCGTTGGTTCCATAAAGGGTTACCCGCTTATCCGATGAGAACGACACGCTTTTAAACGGTTTATCTTTTTTAGTTATCGACTCCAGGTCGGAGGTGAGACCCTCGGGAAGCGACTGCGAGGTGTATTTGTTGCCGTCGTAGAGCAATACCCACGAAGTGTCGCCAAGCAAAACTGCTTTGTTGATGTCGGTGCCGGCTGAGTTGAGCTTTACAAGCATATTCTCGAGAGGGGAAGGTATATAACTATAGCTGTAACCTATGTCACCGTAAAGTATAAGCCAGTGTCCGTCGGTATTGAACACAATGTCGTGAATGGCTACCTGTTTTGAAGATATGTCCAAGAGTTCCTGTTTGCATCTTTCAAGCAGTTGTGCTGATTCGTATGTCTGTGCTGCCGCACCTGCCATCCCCAAAAGCGAAAGTGCGATGAAATAAAATATTTTTTTCATAGTTGTTGTGTTTTAATAGTTTGTTATTCGCTGATCATTAATACGGTTTTGTATTTAAGACAACTGCCATACGATTATCCCCCAAAAAATAAGGGGCACAAAAAAAACGTCTGCCCAAAACAGGCAGACGCTAAAAAACAGAGGGATATAAAATAAAGAGAGAGTTTTATTTCACTTTGTCGATTTCGAGCGTAACCACTGTCTTGTTGAGAAGCTGGTAGCCGATTTCGCCGAATGCGTAGATTCCGTTTTTGCAAACGCCCCTGCCCTCGAACTTGCCTCCGAAATAGTACGAAATGCAAGAGAAACAGGTGAGCACATCGCACCGCTTAGAACCGAGCGAACGGTTGAACATACTCAGATAGTCGGCGCTGCTGTCTACAAAATAGTATTCGTCGCCAGCGTATACAGGTGAGAAGAATGTAACCTCGCCTTTCTTGGGATCCACAATCTTGATGTCGCGGTTGATAAGGGCGCCGTTTTGTGATGTAATCATCTGAGTGTAACCGCCGAGACGTGGTTTGATAACGTTTTCAAAATAGTCGGCTATGTTGCCAGGTTTGCCGTCGATGGTGCAATCAGACTGTGTAAAGCCGTTTTTGGGGAATACAATTCTGGGTGATTTTGCGTCGATAGTGTCGAAGTTTTCTATTTCGGCACGTGCGGCAAGATAGTCGGGCAGCTCCACATAGAGCACCGATGCAAGGCTGTTGGTAAGCTTACCATCCATTCCTGTGGCGGTCTGGGGCGACTTTTTGCCGTAATCTTCCATCTTGGTGGCGGCGATATAGCCCACCACGGGATTGTCGAACATGTTTTCGTATCCCAAAGCGTTGTTAGCAAAAGTGTAGTAAACTTGCGAATCTATTGGCAGCACCACTACCACGAAACCGTTTTTAAAGCCGTTTTTGGCAATGTCCTGAATGTTGTTTTCGTCATATACGGCAGTCTTGCAGTTTTGAGCCACAAGGGTAAAGTCGTCAACAAAAATCTTGTCGTCGCCGCCTTCTTTGCCTACTGTGTCCACAAAGTAATACGACGTTCCGCCTATCCAATTGCCCTTGGGCAGACCCGACAAGGCTTCCTGGCTTCCTGTGAGCAACATTACCCTACCGTTGTTGATAAAGTCAATGACTTCCTGTTTTGTATATAATTTGTTTTCCATTTCGTTACCAAGATTTAAAAATTTCTCTACAATCTGCCGCAACAGCGAGTTGATATTTCATACATAATTCATAAAGGCTGTCGATCGAACGTTCCATAGTAGTACGTCCAGACTCAATGTCTTTTCGAATCTGATAAATGCGAAGCTGCAACACATAGTTTTTAAACTCGTGCTGGATTTCGCCCGTAATCAATTGCTTCCATTCGGGACGGCTCCGCGGCGGGATTGGTTTTGTATTTGTGTTAAGCATATATATTAAGAGGTGTTAGCTGTTACTAAGTTTTGTAAAAGTAAGGATTTATTTATTAAAAAGCAATTATTTTTCCAACTTTTTTTTATTTTTTTTCTTTCTACACGGCAAAGCTCTTGTCGAGATAATTCTGAAACTTATCTTTAAACTGGTCGCTGATGGGAACCGAAATGTCATCCCCGAAAACCACCCTCAAACGCTCTATGCACAATATTTTATCCAAATTTACTATATAGCTGCGGTGAACACGCAAAAACCTATCTTCGGGCAGATAGAAACCTATACGCCTGATACTCAGCAAACTCATTATGGTGTTGCCGTTCTGTAAATGAAACCTTACATATTCGCGCATGCTCTCTATATATAAAATGTCGTCGAAATTGATACGCACCACCTTGTACTCGCTTTTCACAAACATATACTTGCCGTTGTTAACATAGTTGCTGTTGACAAGCATTTTTTCGCGACGGGTTTGCTCCACCTCACGCACACGCGAAATAGATCGTTTTATTTTTTTTATGTCGTATGGTTTTACGAGAACGTCGGCAAAAGCCACCTTGATGTTTGAACAATCTACATCAGGGTTTGCTGTGGTAAAGACAATGAGAGGCGGATTAACGAGCGTTTTCACAAACTGCACGCCCGAAAGATTCTGCATATCCATCTCCACAAATGCCAAATCCACGGCATGAGTCTGCAAATAACGCTGAGCCCGTGTGGTAGTTCTAAAAAACGACACAAGTTCCATATCATCAATGGTTGCCAATGTGTTGCACAGCTCCTTAAGCGCCGTTGTGTCGTGGTCTATCACAATAAATTTCATATTATTAAAAATAGGTGTTGATATTTACTGCGTAAAATTAATATTTTTTGAAAAAAAAGAACAATTAAGAGATTTTATTAAAAAAAAACTGTATCTTTGTTTTTTAAAGAAAATGAGAAATTTTTAAACCATATCATTTTGCATTATGAAATATAAAAAAATATTCACAATGGCTCTAGCACTGTCGGCTGCGACATTTATGGTGTCTTGCGGCGGCAGCACATCAGGTGGAGAGCAGCAAAACGGCAGCGATGACGAACAAATCCAGTACAATCCCGAGACCCAAACACAACAAATTGACTATGCCCAGTATGGTCTCGACGATGAGTTCATCAAGAAATACAAGGATGTGAACATCGGCGACGTGGGTGAAATGATCCAGAGTTTTCCTTCGCCGGTTGAGGTGTCGGCTATTATCCAGGACATGAAAGTGCCCTACACGCCAAAATACCTCTACAACGCCGACTATGCCGACAATTTTGAAACTTCGTTCAAAAAGGCTCTCGGTCTTGGCGTTTACTGTGCCGACCTTGGATACCTCAACGTATACAACAAGACTGGCGACGTTATCCAGTACCTTGTGGCTATACGCAAGCTCAGCGAGCAGCTGCAGATTGGTCAGTTCTTCGACTTCGCCGCTCTCAAACGCATTGCCACAAGCAGCAACAACCTTGACTCTCTGCTTATTACAAGCGTTCAAAGTTACTTTGCAATGGATGCTTACCTCAGACAAAACGACCGTAGCAACATCAGCGCATTGCTCGTTACCGGCGTTTGGGTAGAAAGCCTCTACCTTGCCTGCGAGGTGTACACCTCCAAAGAAAACAAGAGAATGAAAGAGCACATAGCCAGCCAGAAGACAATCCTCACCGACCTTATGGCTATTTTGGTAAGGTTTATGGAAAACGATGTAAACTATGTGAAGATGGTGGCAGGACTTAAGGAACTCACCAAGGCGTTTGAACCTGTAAAGATTGAAGTAATAGACGGTGAAGACAAAACCGAAATCATCGACGGTCAGCAGGTTACCACCCAGGGAGCACAAACCCAGATCACAGTTACCGACGAGCAGATGAAAGAGATTGTAAAAGCAGTGGAAACATTCAGAACCAACATTGCCCAATCGCTATAAACAAGCCCCAAATTAGTTGTTAAATAAAAAAGGTGCGGTAAAAAATTATTTTTGCCGCACCTTTTATATATAGACGCATTTTAAATTATTTCTTGAAATAGGCGTTGAAAGCCTTGATGCGTGCTTCGGCGTTGGCAAGAGCCTCGTCGCCAAGTTGCGACACACATACGCGGATACCGTGATGGCACGATCCGCAGATGTTGAGTCCCACTGCCGAGATGCCAAACTGAAGAAGGTTCTTCACAAGTTCGCCGCTGGTCATTTCAGGATAGGTGACGGTGAAATAGAAGCCGTCAGCGATATCCTCGTCGCCGTCTTTGTCGTAAACAGCCTCGAAACCGTTGTTGAAGAACGATTTTTTGAGAATGTTGGCACGGCGGGCGTACTCCTTGATGGGCTCCACAAAATTGTAGGTGCCGTCGCAGCAAGCGTTGAGCATAGCGGCGAAACCATACTGAGGAGTGTGGGTAGTGCCGGTAGACAAAGTGTAGAGAGCGTCGAAAATCATAGCGTGACCGAAATTGTCGTTGCCGAAATATGCCTTGAGGTCGGGATAGCGGCGGTCGAAAATAGCGGGACTAACCATCATCACTGCAATACGCTGACCGGCGTAACTGAAACTCTTACTGCCCGAAAGCATAATAATCCAGTTGTCGGTGTACTTGGCAACCGTTGGGTTGAACGGCGCAACGCCCGGCTTAGAAATATCGCGGCGGAAGTCCATACCAAAATATGCGAGGTCTTCCATCACAATCACGTCGTATTTGGTGGCGAGTGTGCCTATGGTCTTGAGTTCCAGTTCGGTAAAGTTGATCCACGCAGGATTGTTGGGACTTGAATAGAGTATAGTGCTGATGTCGCCCTTAGCCAGGTACGACTCGAGTTTAGCCTCAAGTTTGTCGCCACGGTAGTCGTACACGTCGAAAGTCTCAAACTGCATACCGAGCACACGCAACTGAGCCTTGTTTACAGGGAAACCAGGGTCGATAAAGAGAGTCTTGCCGCGTTTTTTGTCGGTGCGGTTGGCAACCATAAACGCAGCGAAACAAGCCTGCATGCTGCCAGTGGTGGCAAGGCAGTTTTTGGCGGGAACGTCCACATTGATAAAGCATTTGGCAAACCTTGCGGCTGCCTCTTTCAAAGCAGGAACACCGTCGACAGGAGGATAAATAGCGCAGAGACCCTTTTCGGCGGCTTCACGCTCAGCGTCCAAGGCAATCTGAGGAGGTTTCAATCCGGGAACGCCCATCTCCAAGCGGACGAACTTTTCGCCGGTCTCCTGTTCAAGCATATTGGCGATGCGCACAGTTTCGCGTATCGACATTTTTTCCGGGTCGGCTACTCCGAGCGCGGATATCTTTTGGTCAAGAACTGATTTTTGTATTGGATATTGGTACATATTGTTTTTATTTTTTTGCAAAACTAAAAAATTAAAGCGAGATATGCAAGGCATCGAAATTTTCTGACGAAATGCACACCTGGCGCATAATGCTGCGGATGTCGTTGTCGGTGATAGAATAAAAATTTTCTCTCACGCTCACGGGAATCATTCCGGCAAGGTCGGCATATCCGGGACTGCACACTATACGGTCGGCACCTGTGCGAAAAAACTCCTCGGGACGATGCTTGTCGCGCGGAAAAATTGTGGCGGTGTAATACCCGTCGTCGAACAGGATGCCCACATTCACCTCAGGCTCAGCGGTTTGATAAATCATATTGATTTCGCGGAGGAGTTTTTCGATATGATATTGCAATTGGCTGCGGTTCATAGTCTGCACCACAATAAAACGGCGAGTGGTGTCGTCGATCTTGTACACATTGGTATCGCTAAACTCCGCACAGTCAACAGCATAGAGGCGTTTCAGGGTTTCAATCTGGGCAAAAACCGGCAGCGAAACAGCCTTGCAAGCCTGCAAATGCAGATGAAACGGCGCAGATGCACCGCATTTGGGACCGTTGTAAAAAACCACATAGCCAGGCATATCGTCAGCCATAGTCACAAACTTGTCAACTATATTCATAATACCCTGGTCCTGATGCCGTTGCGAAATAATCGTAAGATGGTTTTCGCCTATGGGAAAAGGATTTACGGCTATGAAGAAATCGTCGTTGTATTCGTATGGAATTTGCCCTTGTATCAAATTGGCACGACAAAGAAAACATCTACTCGTGTCGGGCTTTTTAGAAATATCGGCGGTGGCGCTCTGAATGCGTGCGGGGTTCATCTGCAAAGTGTACGAAAACCCGTCGAACTGAACCGTGCGCAATGCCGACTGCCGCATATTGCTGAAATTGGTGTAAAACAGCGGCGACGATTCTAACTGCCTGTATATGAAAGATTCAACTTCTACCATAATTATTCTTCACCATTAATAATAGTGTAGCGGCGCGAAAGTTCACGCTCGCGGAAAAGGTCTTTGACATAGTTGTTTTGAATCTGCGCCTCGTGCGACGGATTGGCATCCGAATTTCCGCTCCATCGGCGGCAGTTGTAAAGCACGTCGAAAATGCGCGACACCTTGTATTCGCCAGAAATGCGCAGAGCCACAGCGTAATCCTCGCCGTAACTTACATTCGGAAAACGTATCTCGCGAATCACAGGAGTAAAAAAGCATCGTGGCGCACCCACGCCGTTGACACGCAGCAGATTGTTGTGACCATTTTCGGGAGTGTATTCGCTGTGAGTGATGGGCGGCACGTCGAGCGGCTCAAAATCAGCGTTGGTCAGTTGGTACGAACCCACAAGCATAGCGCATTTCTCCTTGCGGAACTTGTCGGCAATCACCTGCAGCACATTCTCATGGCTGTATCCGTCGTCGCTATCCAACTGCACGGCAAACGCACCGCACTCGGGATGGTCGATGGCAAGATTCCAGCATCCGCCTATGCCAAAACCAACGTTGTCGGGCACAATGCGCACAATCTTGTCGGGATAAAGCCCTTGCATCTTGGCAATTACGTCGGCAGTATGGTCGGTGCTGTGATTATCCACCACTATTATATTATAGGGAAAAACAGTTTTCTGTTCGGCGGCACTGCGCAGGGCGGTCTCAATAGTAGACTCGCGGTTCTTTACAGGAATAATCACCGAAACAAGGTTTTTAAATTTTTTCACCTCCTGGGCAAAACCCTTGGGACTCTTGGTGATGGGGGGCAGCAAAGCGCCCATATCCTCCAAAACTACCTTGAAAATAGTTTCGCACTCCTGCTGATACTCACGGTTGCGAGGGTCCACATAGGCAAAATTCTTGGTCTCAAAATCGTTACCCTTTTCTTCGGGCATAATATACAGTGGCTCAGGCACAATCTTAATTCCGCCCATAGGAATAAGGCGGAGCAGCAAATCGTAAAAAGCAGCCTTTTTGGCAGTGGGCATTACCGAAAACGACGCTTCCTTAGCATATTCGGTATTCACCACCAGCATTCCGCCAAAGTCGAAACCGTCGCGAAGAGCAGAACCCATATTATAGTCCTGCAAACGTACCACCTTGCCGTCGGCGCTGTTATAGTAAGAATAGATGCCCGCACACATATTTATGCCAATGGTGCGATTGATGACAGCCTCAAAATCTTTTTCCGAAATTATCTGAATCCTTTTGAAACAGAACGCAGTATATTCTTGTTGGATACTTTGTAAGAGGTCGCGCAGAACGGTGCCGTTGTTGATGTCGGTCTCGTCGGTGTAGACGAATGCAATTGAGTTTACCATTTTTTTTTACAAAGTTAAAACATTAAGTGGATAAAAAAAGATTTTTTGACGTATAAAATTTTTATATTTGCAAAATTTTTTACCACAACAAGGAACAATAAAAAATACCATTATGAGAAAATCAACTATACTTGCGCTCGCGCTTTCGGTAATACTGATAGGTTGCAGCGGTAACGGCTACAAATACCAAGGCAGTGACAATGCCGACAAGGGGCAGCAAAAAGTAACATATACCAAATACGACATTCCGCTACCTGTGGAACTGTTCACATATCTTATAGACGAAAACATACCCTTCAACCCCGACATCCTCAACAACCCCGACAAAGGCAGTCAGTACACCAAGGAGACCGAGCAGGCTGCAGCACTCGGACTGTACAGCGCCGACCTCGCTTATTGCTCCGTATACAACAAGCAGCAGGCGGTGATGGATTTTTTCAACTGCTCGCAGGGAATTGCCGAAAACCTCAACCTCTCGGCAGGATTTGACCAGTCGTACATCGACCGTTTTGAAAACAACATCGAATGTGCCGACTCACTGTCGTCGATAGCATCCAACTCGTACTGGACAGCGTGCAACTTCCTCGACGAAAACGGCAAGAACAACATCCTTCCGTTCGTAATCTACAGCAGTTGGGTAGAGAGCCTCTATCTCACCATCAAATCTAACGACCTGAACACCACCAAGGCGCAGATTATCAATCAGAAACAAGGCTTATTAAACCTCATCAGTTATCTCTACGAGGTGATGATCGAGAGTTCGGCATTTTACTACAACATGGATATCAAACTGATGATCTGGAAGTTGAACAACCTCAAAACCATCTACGAGAAAATTATCGACAAGGATATCGACCCGCAGTTGTATTCCGATATTTGCAGCAAAATTGTAACTATGCGCAACGAGATTGTAACTCCTCCGCAGAAAAAAATTCGCTAACCATACCACAATGAAAATAGCAGTAGATTTTGACGGAACAATAGTAGAAGACGCATATCCCGAGGTAGGTAAGCCACGCCCGTTTGCCATAAAAACACTTCAGATGCTCGCCCGCAAACACCGACTTATTCTCTGGACATGCCGCGAGGGCAAACAGTTGGAAGATGCTGTAACATTTTGCCAACAAAACGGTATCAACCTCTACGCCGTAAACAAAAACTACCCCGAAGAAGACGACAACGGCTTTTTCTGCCGCAAAATCGACGCCGACATCTACATCGACGACCGTTCGCTCGGCGGACTCCCTTCGTGGGGCGAAATTTATCAAGCCATTGAGGGTGGCGAGAGCAAGGAAGAAAAATCCAAAAAATGGTGGAAACTTTGGTAATGAGGTAAAATGTTAGAATTTATCAACGACGTATTAGTACAAACAATACTTATCACTTTTTTTGTACTCGCCATGATAATGGTGATTGAGTACATCAACGTGTTTTCGCAGGGAGCAGCCAACCGCTTTATGCGTCAGCACCAAGGTATGCAAATAATCATTGCCACAGTATTGGGACTAATTCCCGGATGTATAGGCACTTACACGGCAGTTTCGCTCTTCACTCACGATGTGGTGGGCTTTGGCGCACTCATTGCCAACCTTATTGCCACCACCGGCGACGAGGCTTTCTTTATGCTAACCCTTATGCCTCAAAAGGCACTGATAATTGGCGCAATACTCGCCGTTCTTGCCATAACGTGCGGATACATAGCGGCTTTCATCACCAAAAAACACAAAAATTCGTGCGGACAAGAAAACCATTTTGAAATTCACCACACTCACGACACCCACACGCCAAACCTCCGACCGTCGCTGCAAGGATTAAAACACCCGTCTACCAAACGAATAATACTTATAGTGTCGATACTCGCTTTCGGCGTGATGGCTGCCACAGGAATACTCCACAGCAACCACAACCATGGCGAGGGGGTCAACCTCGAAAACCACGAAAATTTTGAGCAGCACAATGATGAGATAATCCACGAAAATCACGAACAACACGAAAACGAAGAACATCATCATCACGGGGCAGACCCGGTGACAGTTACATTTATAGTGCTGGCGGCGTTGTCGCTCTTTGTGGCGGTAACAGTGCCCGACCATTTTTTAGAGGAGCACATTGTCAACCACGTGATTAAAAAGCACTTTGTTAAAATTTTCTTGTGGACATTTGCCGCGCTCGCTGCCATTTTTGTGCTCAACAAGTATATGGATGTGGAATCGTTTGTTAGCGGCAACACCTTATATATATTAATAGCCGCGCTTGCCATAGGCTTGATACCCGAATCGGGTCCGCACCTTATTTTCATAACGCTCTATCTCGGCGGCAATATTCCCTTAGGCATTCTCCTTGCCAACTGCATAGTGCAAGACGGACACGGCGCAATCCCCCTCTTTGCCGAAAGCAAAAAATATTTCTTCGTAGCCAAAGGAATCAAAGTGGTGCTGGCAGCGGCGATAGGCTTGGCGATGGTATAAAAAAAATTGTCTAAACTATTGGTAATGTAATTATTATTGATTATATTTGCCAATCAAGACAAGACAAAACCCAACGTCAAACACAACCCCCCTCACCGCTATGAAGACACCCATCCCCCACCCCGATTCTCTCCAACCAACAGGAAAGCAACCTATCATTCTCTTTGCCCTTTCGCTAATTTTTGCGCTTAGTATTTTGTTGCCTGATAAAGGATTGGCGCAGGATAAAGAAGCGTATGTAGTGGTATCAAGCGACAGCACAACGCTTACATTCTATTACGATGACCAAATGAGTAGACGAAAAGATGAAAATAATAATGGGGTGCATGGAATTACAGAAACTTCTTCTGAACACGGTTTTCCTTTATGGATTAATGTTAAGTACGACGAAGGTTCTTCCTCCTACATTCCTTGGGTAGAGAACCCATACAAAAAAGTTTTCTTTGATGATTCGTTTAAGAACGCTAGACCAACTTCGTGCTCTTTTTGGTTAAACTATTGTACGGAATTGACAGAAATTGAAGGGCTTGAAAATCTCAACACAGAAGAGGTTAAGGATATGTATAATATGTTTGGTAATTGCAGCAAACTCACCACGCTCGACCTTAAAGATTTCGATACGGGGCTAGTTACGGATATGGGTTTTATGTTTTGTAATTGCAGCAGTCTCACTACCCTTAATGTTAGCAGTTTCAATACTGAAAAAGTTGACAATATGAATTGTATGTTCTTAAATTGCAGTAGTCTCACCTCCCTTGATGTTACCAAATTTGATACCAAAAGTGTTATAGGTATGAACGCTATGTTCGGGATTTGCAGTAGCCTCACCACCCTCGATGTTAGCAACTTCAATACTGCAAAAGTAATCGATATGACTGATATGTTCAATTCTTGTGATAATTTGACGGTACTTGATTTACGCTCTTTTGTTACCAATGAGAATACAGACATACGAGATATGTTTAGTTATGATGTTTCTTTAACAACTATAATTGTATCCCCAGACAAATGGACAAACGTAAAAACATCATCATTCGAAAATACTAACACATTTCCTGAAAATCCTTTTATTAATACACCGCAACTTATAGGCGATAAAGGTACAGTATACTCTGATGATAGTGGTCTTAGCTATGCCCATATCGATGAGGGCGCATCCAACCCCGGTTACCTAACCACCGAATCCTACAAAATTTTCTACGACCTTGATGGTGGCACGTGGGCTGACGGCGTAAATCCGCCCACATCCTTTGCCCTCGACCTTAAAAATAATATCCAAATCCCTACACCCAAGAAAAGCGGGATGAAGTTCGTTGGCTGGACAGGCACTCTTGCTTCGGGATTATCAAGCGAGACACCTACTAAGGATGTGCAGATTACCCCCGACAAACTCGGCAATCGTATCTACACCGCTCACTGGGAGGAGAAGGATATAAATATCACCATCCCCGACAAAATCACCTTCCCCGCATCACCCCTCAACAACGAAGCCGTATGCGAAGGAAGCGAAAAGTCCGTTACCCTCAGCCTTGCACTGCCTGACGATGAGGTAGTTGCCAAATACGTGCTTTCAATACCGAATGTTCTTGACAATGATATTGCGGTGACACCATCCGCCGATGATTCTGAATTAGAAATAGTTATCGACATTCCCCAAAACCAGGCTCCGGGTGCTTACCAAGGCTCTCTCAATCTTTATTTCCTCCAAAATGCCCCCCCGAAAGAGTATCATTTTACTGTCGAAATCGCCGTTGCCCGCAATGTTCTTCTCCATCTCTACAACGACGTTATCTTTGTAGACAACCACAGCGGACTGTACGGCAAAAATGGCTCATACCACTGGTATCGCAACGATCAGGAGATTCCCAACGCAAACAACCAATATCTCTACGCCCAGAACATGAGCGGCAAATACAAGGCGGGTATGCTCACCTCCGACGGCGTTACGGTATATTCATGCCCCATCGACGAGGGCGACGGCATCGCCAAATCGCACAAAAACCCCGTTAAAACCTATCCCAACCCCGCAGTAGCCAATCAGGAGTTCTCCATCGAAATCATAGATTTTGATCCCGAAGCATCATACACTATCAAGATATCCAACAGCAACGGCGTAATAGTAAAGGAGATACACGAAGCCACGCAGATTTCCACCATTGCCCTTCCCCGCGGAGTATACTCAGGCGCGTTGATAAGCGGAGGTAGAAAGAAAGGATTCAAACTGATAGTGCGGTAAGAAATATTTGATGACATTTTGAAACAAAAAAACATCAAAGAATGTCCTCGTTTAGCAAATAGTTTTGTATCTTTGCCACATAGATTATTAATAGACAACGAATATGAACGCAACGTTATCAATGCCCGTTGGAGCACAGTTACTTGTTAATATCAGCGACATCTCTATGTTGAAAGATATTAAAAAAGCCATAAGTATGCTCAAAGGAGTGGATTCTGTAAAGACTCAAAATGCAAAACCACAGAAAGCCAAACCATCGCTCTACGACCCTGAAACCGGAGAGTTCCTCAGCGAAGAAACTATGAAGGTAATAGAGGATGTACGCAGCGGCAAAGAGCAGTGTACATCATATTCATCATTCGACGAGTTTGAAAAAGCAATGCGTGCCTTATGAATCTGCCTTACGAAGTAACCAACACCAAGCAATACGAGCGAGATGTAAAATTAGCCAAACGTAGAGGATTGGATATCGAACAACTTCTTGCAGTGGTTAGAATGTTGCGTGTCAACGAACCACTTCCCGAAAAATATCACAATCATTTATTGCATGGTGATTATAAAGGCTATTGGGAATGTCATATAAATCCTGATTGGTTGCTTTTATACGAAAAGGATACAAAAATACGAATTATATCTCTTTACCGTACTGGCTCTCATTCCGACATATTTGGAAACGGCAAAAAACGATAATTTATGCCATTCTGACAGCCGCCAACTGCCAATTGTCATCTGTCAATTGTCAAATATTCACTGCCACATTGTCACTGCTTCGGCGCAAAATTATATAAATTTAACAAAATCCGCCATTATTGTTTTAATTAGGTACAACAAATGTTAACCCTTGTTAAACGGTGATACAACTTATTGTGCCGTGCATTATCTTTGCAATGTTGATTAACGAAATTAATTACTGCAAACAAATAAATAAAAAATAAATGGAGGAAAAAACCATGAAAGAACAGAACTTCACCCCTAAAACAGCATTGATCATATTCGCCATAGGATTGGCAGGTGGTTTGGGCGGATTCGCCATAGCAAACGCACTCTCGCCCGAAAAGGAATCCGAAACCAAGACAATAGTGCAGATGCCTGCCACTATGCCCACGCTTTTCGATACCAAAAGCAGCGTAGCCGAAAATATCAACTTTACCACCGCTGCCGAAAAATGTATCGACGGTGTGGTGCACGTTAAAACCAAATACGAGCAAAACGAGCAGCAGATCGACCCCTTCTTCCGCTACTTTTTTGGAATGCCCGACATGCAAGGTCAGCCCTCACAGGCATCTGGCTCAGGTGTAATTATCTCTAAGGACGGTTACATCGTTACCAACAACCACGTGGTAGAAAACAGCACATCAATAGAAGTGGTGCTCAACGACCGCCGCTCTTTCGATGCAAAACTTATTGGTCGCGACCCTGCCACCGACCTCGCTCTTTTGAAAATCGACGCTCCCGACCTCACCGTTATCCCCTTTGGCAATAGCAACGACATCAAGGTGGGCGAATGGGTATTGGCAATTGGCAACCCCTTCAACCTAACATCCACAGTTACAGCCGGAATCGTTAGTGCCAAAGCACGCAATATCAACATTATCAACAATGCCAAAGGTTCGGTAGAATCGTTTATACAAACCGACGCAGCAGTTAACCCGGGCAACAGCGGCGGCGCACTCGTAAATACTGAGGGTCAATTGATTGGCATCAACACCGCCATTGC
>JAGCYI010000066.1 GCA_017960885.1 Bacteroidales bacterium | reverse complement strand
GAAGGCGTACCAACAAGAAACCACCGCCGAGGTTATCATTATCAAAATAAAGAGGTTGTAAATAGGTTGGAGCCACACAGAAATTGCACCAAAATCTATGAAACTCAGCCCTATAACCATCACCGACGAAATGGCGAAGATGATGTGCCAAATTTTTAGATTATTGCCCTCGTTGTAAAAAAGGCGTTGTCTGCCCAACTGCATTCCAAGTATAAAGAGGCAGAGAATCTGCGTAAGACGTCCGCTCCACACAAAATATTTGAGGTCGAACTCCAAACCGTAACGAAGATTTGAGATTGTATTCTCCCAAAATGTGCCGTGCTGATGAGCCTCGCCCACAACTCCGGCAAGTGCCCAAAGGCTATCGGTGTCGAATTCCCAACCTGAGACAAGACGGTATATTTCAATTGGTTGCACTGCCAAAACTCCTATAATGCACCACACAGCAGCCGACGGCAGGTAACTGATGGGAATCATCAGCAATCCAAACATTGCGTAAATCATAAGAATGTCGCCATCGTAAAAAGCCATATTCACCACGCCGAACAAAAAGAGGAGTATCATTCGCCAAGCGAAACGCAATGAAAAACTGCGCCCTTTCTGTTGTTGGTTGTCGTTCATTATGAAGAAACTAAGTCCGAAAAGCATAGCAAAAATTCCGTACATTTTGCCCGAAAGAATCCACGCCATAATATCCTCTACAAGCAAGTCGCACGAAAGGGTATGAGCAATCGGTTCTTGGGTAAAAATGTTGAAATGTTCCACCGAATGGAACAGAATAATGCCCGCCACGGCTATACCACGCAGAGCGTCAGCCACATCTATACGGGTGTTGGGAAGTAATTTTGATTGGTACATTGTTTTAGTTTTTATCTTAGAAAATCACTCGTCGTTTTTGAGGGTATTTACAGGATTTTCGCTTGCGGCACGGAAACTAGCGGCGGTTACAACCAAAAGCGTTACAATCACTGTCAAAAGCACAGCCCAAACAAACACCCAAACGTTGATAGGGTAGTGGTAGGCAAATCCGCTGAAATATTTTTGTACAAAGAAATATGCTAACGGGATGGCTCCAATAGAAGATATTGCGCTTATTTTCAAAAATTTGACATTAAACAGCGAAAGAATTTCCCAAATTGTAGCACCATTTACTCTGCGTATGCCAATCTCCTTGCGGCGGCGTTCGGTCTCGAAATAAACAATTCCGAAAATACCCATCACCGAAATCAAAATTGCAATGAAAGCAAAGAGCGAAATCATCCGCGCAAGTTCTATCTCCTTGTTGTAGTTAGAATCCATCATCTCTTGTTCAAAAGTCTTTATAGGGTTGTGTATAAATGGGAAATCGGGGTCAATTTTTGCGAGAGTCTCCGCAATATACCGCTTGGTTTTCGTCACATCGGCGTGCTTTTGAATACGTATGTATAGATGAAGAAGCGCGGTATAGTCGGGAGAGAACTTTCCAGGAATATAATATGCGAGCGGCGATATCGGGTAGTGCAACGGTTTGAATTTTATGTCGTTGCAAAATCCAACAATCTCGCTTGGCACATTGCCGTTAATGTTGCCGATATGGTTTTGAAGAGTTACATCATAAGTGTCGCGTGTATATTGGTTCAATATGTACACACCGTTTTCCGACTGATAGTCAGCAGTGGTAAATCCGCGACCCTCCACGATTTCTATTCCCA
Source organism: Bacteroidales bacterium (assembly GCA_017960885.1). Taxonomy (GTDB): domain Bacteria; phylum Bacteroidota; class Bacteroidia; order Bacteroidales; family UBA3824; genus UBA3824. The sequence goes on along the minus strand of JAGCYI010000066.1, from coordinate 1,611 downwards.
TAAAATCAAAGAAATTGTCCGACACGAAAATCATATCGAAGGGGATTACCGTGTTTTGATCTTCTATCAAGTAGCGCATTGTGTTGTGCCTTAGCTTTGCAATTATTTCGCTGTGAGTCCAAGCCACATCGATTATGTCGGGGTTTTGGAGTAGGAGAGTGCGCACCGAATCGCGGTTTTGGGATATCCGTTGGCTTGTTTCCACACCAAGAAGGTTGCGGCTGTTGAATCCGAGGTTGGTGGCTGTGATATACTCCATATTTTTATGTATAAACATCGAAGCGATTATCAGCACGGTAGATGCCAGTATCTGAACACTTATGAGGATATATCTCAGCGCAAAGTCGTGACGTTTGGTAACGCTGCCTTTGAGAGCGAGAGCGGGGTCTACCACGGTGATGTGCAACGCTGGGAAAATGCTTACGGCAATAGAGGTTATTATCGGCAACAAAATACTGACAACGAGCATCTTGTAATTAGGAAACACCACAATATCCATATTTACGGCACTGCCCAACAGCGCAGGGGCAACAGTATACACCAGCACAAACGCCAACACCATCGACACTAAGGTGAATATCACCGATTCGCCCACGAGCATATTCACGAGGTTTTGACGGCTACTGCCGAATATCTTCATAGTGTTGATACTCTTAATGCGCTGTGGCACACGCGATAAGAAAAAGTTGATGTAGTTGATATATGCTATAACGATTATCACAACGGCAAGTATCAGAAGCGTGTACGTTACCTGAGGGTTGGCAGGCTCGTGAAAACCGTTGACTGCGGGGGCGAAGTGCATTTTGCTCAAAGGCATAAACTCAGGGGCTTGATTTGGCAATTGTGCTGTATCCAAATACGCCTCAATAATTTCACGTGGATATATCAAGGTGTCTACTTGATTCATAATCTGTTGAAAAAAAACAGATTTGTTAAATTGCCTTAAAGCATCTTCGGTTATTGCCTCGTTGATAGGATTTGACATCTTGTAATAGTATGTGGTAACGCTCCAACCATAAGAGTAGAGATATTCGTCGCCAATGCAGCGAAAACCGCCAAAAGGTTCGAGTTCAGTGTTTGGCGCAATATCGTAAATAGCCACCACTTCAATCTCGTCCTCCTTATTGAGGTTGTATTTGAGATGTTCGCCCACTTGAATATCGTATCTCTCAGCATTGCGGCGGCTTATAATAACCTGATCCATATTGTTAAACTTAGAGGTGTCGCCCTCCACAATCTCAAAGGAGAACATTTTGAGCAATTCTTTGCTAATAGCGCCGGTGCGTATATCCATCTGACGGTATTTGCCATCGCGCTCGGCATACAGCGACCATTCTACCCACGGGTGTAGGCATCCGAAACTCTCCACTCCGGGTAATTCTCTGCCAAGATGTTCGCCCATAGGACGGGTTATTATGTTAGAGCGGATTCCGTTGGTTTCCAAAGATAAATTGTATATCTTGTCGTATTCGTTGATAGAGTGGTTGAATGTTAAATCGTAACTCACCACCGACAACAGCACATAAAACGCAGCCACCGCCACGGCTATTCCTGCAATGTTGAGAAGAGCAGGCAGGGTCAACAGATGTCGAAATTTGAAAAGTTTCATTT
>JAGCYI010000008.1 GCA_017960885.1 Bacteroidales bacterium | reverse complement strand
GTAAAATGATCAAAACAATACTTTCTGCAAAACTGCCTGCCGATGAGAAACTGATGATTCAGAAAAACGAAATCAGGGGCGAACACGAGGGGAAACGCCTCTGTGTGGTTACAGGCACGCACGGCGACGAGTTGGAAGGTCAGTATGTGTGTTACCTGCTGACTGATTTTTTGGAGCGGAACAAAGACAAAATCTACGGCACGGTTGACGTCTATCCGGCTGTTAACCCGCTCGGTATCGACAGCATAACGCGCGGAATGCCCGGTTTCGACTTGGATATGAACCGAATTTTTCCGGGAAGCAAGGAGACTTCGCTTTCGGACTATGCGGCGTTTTCGGTGATTGAGGACATCAAAACCGCAGATTTTGCCATCGACATACACGCAAGCAACATATTTTTGCGCGAGTTGCCGCAAGCGCGAATCAATGTAAACTCCGCCGAAAACCTCATCCCTTTTGCCCAAATGCTCAACATAGATTTGATTTGGGTGCACCCCGCCGCCACTGTGTTGGAATCCACCCTCGCCCATTCGCTCAACTCGTTGGGCGTAAAGACGATAGTGGTAGAAACAGGCGTTGGAATGAGGATAACACAAGAGTACGGGAAAAGACTTTTCAACGGAATTTTGAACCTTATGACCCAAACAGGTATGTGGAAGGGAGATTTTGACGCTCAAATCACAAAACCTCTGATAGTTACAGGCGACGGTGTGGATTTTGTAAACGCACCCACTTCGGGAGTCTTCCTCCCTGAAAAAAGTTACGGCGAAACTCTCCGCAAAGGCGACGTTATCGGATTGATTGTAAATCCGTTAACAGGCAAAATATTATCAAAAGTAACTTCCGACACCAACGGACTTCTTATGACCATCAGGGCATATCCTATTGTGTACGAGGGTTCGCTTTTAGCAAGAATTGTAAAGGAATAAAACTATGAAAAAGGTAAAGATATTTTCAATGAAATCGCCTTATAGAGAACCGTTTCATATTTACGGCTACATATTTGGCGAGGGCGAAAAAACTGCCGCCATTGTGGGCGCGATGCGTGGCGACGAAATTCAGCAACAATTTGTTAGCAGTCAGATAGTAAGGATTCTCACCGATTTGGAAAAGGCGGGCAGAATAACCGAAGGAAAACAGATTTTGGTGATTCCCTCGGTCAACAATTTTTCTATGAACATTGGAAAACGTTTTTGGCCGATGGACAACACCGACATCAACCGAATGTTTCCGGGCTACGGGTCGGGCGAAACCACTCAGCGCATAGCCTCGGCACTGTTTGAGGAAATCAAGGACTACAAATTCGGCATTCAGTTGGCGAGTTACCATTTTCCGGGCGACTTTATTCCGCACGTGAGGATAATCCGCACCGCCGTTGACATTGCTTCGGAGGCGCAAAAGTTTGCCCTGCCGTATGTCTACATCAAAAATCCCGAACCTTTCGACACCGTGATGCTCAATTACAATTGGCAAATTTGGGGCGCGAAAGCGTTTTCGATATACGCCGGCACCACCGACACGGTTGACAAGCATTCCGCAAAACTCACTTGGCAGGCGATAATGCGTTTTTTGCAGTCGAGCGGCACGGTAAAGAGCATTTCGCACCCCGGCTATATGAGCCAAACTCTTGAAGACAAGGATTTTATCACGCTCACCGCCAACAGCGCAGGATTTTTCTATTGCCTGAAACCATCGGGCAGCGACGTCCGCAAAGGCGAAACTCTTGCCAAAATTCTCAACCCCTACGACGGCAGCACCGAGGAAGAAATCATCTCTCCTGGCTATTTCCGCGTGTTTTTTGTTCACAACAAGGCAATGATAATGCAACACACGGCGGCGTTTCAGTTGATAAGGGGGTAGGTGGAAAAATTATTCCCACAAAAAGGAAAAACTTATTATATTTGCGCATTATGAAACTCGACGAAGCAATAGTTTATCTCATAGCCTCGGGCGGCCACGGAATGAGGCTCGAACAAATCGTTGAACAAATCAACGCCCGCAAACTTCATCTCCGCAAAGATGGTCAACCTGTTACTATCCAACAGGTTTATGCAGTTATTATGCGAAACAGAGAAATTTTTGTTAAAGAAGAAGGCAGAATTAGATTGATGATGTAAAATTTCTCGGTTTATGATAATCATTTCAAAAAAATAATATCTTTGTACGCAAAAATAAGGCTTAAAATCAGAGAGAAGGAACTCTATTCAACGGAAAACAATTTTTGAATTACTAATTATATTTACAATGAAAAAGACTTATTTACAAACACTTATGGCGGCAGCATCGCTAATGGTGTGCGTTGGTTGCGCCAACAATGATCAAACAAAAGAGCCTCAACAGCAGGCAGTTATTCAGCCGGGCGAACAAGCACCTTTGGCTGATGTAGGACAAAAAAACTTCGGTGGTTTTCAAAACGGCGACACCACAGGTATGGCAGCCCGCCGCAAGGCTATGATGGAGGCTATGAACAAAATCCGCACAGTGCCGTTCGACTCACTCGCTATGAGCGACCCGTTTGTTTATCCCGACCCCGAAACCAAAACCTACTATCTTACAAGTTCGGGCGGACGTATGTACAAAAGCAAAGACCTGAAAATGTGGGAAGGTCCTTATAACATAATCGATATCAATGGATTATGGTTAGAAAAAGCAGGATTTGCAGCAGCAGCCGAAATTCACAAAATTGGCGACTATTACTACTACGCCGGCACTTGGAGCGACCATTCCGACCTTATCCAACAAGTTCCCCGCCGCTACAATGTTCCTCACAATCAGACATATCTGCTCCGCTCAAAGAACGTTGAGGGCCCGTACACATCGTTTGCCATCACCCCCGGCTACGACTATGAGCCGCGCGAGTGGGACTGCATCGACGGTACTCTCTATCAGGAAAACGGCAAAACTTATATGATTTTTGTTCACGAATGGACGCAAATCATCGATGGCACCATGGATTACATTGAACTCTCCGACGACCTTACACATACCGTTTCTGAATGGCCTGTAACAATGTTCCGCGCATCCGAAGCACCTTACTGCGGCGAGATGAACGGCTTGGGCGAGGCTACTTTCGGTTTGAAAATGCCCGGATGGGTTACCGACGGACCTCAGATGTTCCGCACACAGACCGGCAAACTCGGAATGTTGTGGTCTACTTGGGGCAAAGAACGTTACTTGCAAGCCATCTGCTATTCTGAGTCGGGCACAATCGCCGGACCTTGGGTACAAGAGCCCGAGCCTTTCCTTGCCAACAATTCGGGACACGGAATGCTCTTCCGCACCTTTGAAGGCAAGTTGATCTACATTGTTCACCACGTTGAGAACGACGGCCCGCGCAAACCGCAGATGTGGGAAGTAGACGACAGCGGCGACAAACTCGTTTTAGGTGAAAGATATATTTTGAAGTAAAGTCACACATTGCTCCAAACTCAACTCCTCGCCGTCGGGACAAAAACCGGCGGCGTGCATTATCACGCCCAACAATTGTGCGGGGGTGTAGCGTGAGCGGAGGTAGCCCATATTGGCATCGTCGTCGCGTTTTGAGAGGCGGCGGCCGTCGGGAGCGGTGAGCAAGGGCAGATGGCGGAACTTGGGCTGCGGATAGCCAAGATGCTTATAAAGAAACAGTTGCAGATGAGCACTCGGCATAAGGTCGCAACCACGCACCACCTCGGTAACGCCCGAAAGCGCATCGTCGACAGTTACTGCCAACTGATAGGCAAACACACCGTCGGCACGCCGCACCACAAAATCGCCAAGGTCGTTGAGCAGGTTGCAACGCTGCGGCCCGTAGGCAAGGTCTACAAACTCCGACACCTCATCGGGCACAGAAACCCTCTGCGCAGGACGGCGTGTGCGTAAAAGTTGAGCCTTTTGTTCGGGAGTAAGCAAACGGCAGTTGCCACGATATATTGGTGTGCCGTCGGAAGTGTGCGGCGCAGAAGAGGCTCGGAGGTCGGCACGGCTGCAAAAACAGTCGTAAACCAACCCCTGAGCCTTTAATTTGTTGAACTCTTGGAGATAGATATCCGCCCGCTCCGACTGATAGAGAATTTCGCCGTCGGAATCAAGACCAAGCCAATGAAGGTCGTCGATAATTTCGTCGGCATATTGACGTGGACAGCGCACCGCGTCGAGGTCTTCGATACGGATAAGCCAACGTCCGCCCTGAGCACGCGCATAAAGCCACGACATCAGAGCGGCATACACGTTGCCCAAATGCATACGTCCCGATGGCGACGGGGCAAAACGGCCGGTGATTTTTGTGTGGGTCATTTTGGTGTAAATCAGTGCATAACAATTATTTCGCCTCCTTTTCGTGTTGTGTGACGGTGAAGACGAGGGATTGAATGCTTTTTTGCTCGCGGTGCAAAACATCGGATGTGAGGGGAAGTTCCTTCTTGGCGTTGTCTAAGTATTTGTAGATGATGCCGCCGCAGAGGTAGATGCGGTCGAACGCTGTGGTGTTATCGGGATAGCGTGTCTCGATAAGGCAGAAATAGGGACAGCCATCGTCAACGTATATTTTTTTATCCACCATTGTGCCGTCGCCCGACGAAGCCTCCACCATCACGAGTTTTTTGTCGCGGTAAAACAAGTCGTATTCAACAGGATAGCCCGATTCGGGGTCTTCGATTTCAAGATGCTTTTTGGTGAGGCTGTTGTCGTTAGCCACCGAGTTGTACATCTTGCGTATTTGGTCGGTCTTTTGTTCGGGAGTAAGACCACAACAGTTTTCGCAAAATCCGCCACGGCTATAAATTTTTATACCTGTAACCTTGGCGTCACGGTTGGCTACTTCGTTGTCGCTTGAATACGCGTCGCCGCCCTTGGGCTTAACCACCTTGCCCTCAGTGCCTTTTACGCCTTTGATAGCGTTGGGGGTGGTGGCAAATTCAATGATTCCGCCGTCTTTTTCTACCACACGCACCCAAGTGCCTTTTTTAAAGGTGAAATAGTCTTCAACACCGCTGTACTGCATACCGAAAGCATCGTCAACGGGGAAAAATTCCAAGCCGTAATAGTTGCAGCCGCCGATGCCGCACATTGAGTATGTGTAAAGTTTTGACAATATGGTAATTGTGTCGATTTTGCCGTCGCTGTTGAGCGAGAGTTCAAACTCTTTTTCGCCGTTGCGGGTAAAAAGCACCTTGTTGCCCGACTTCTTGCTGTCGTAGTTGCTGAGTTGCTCAGGGGGATTGTCGCCCACGTGGATGCCGCCCAAGCCTTGTGTGTGAACGATTTGGCGCATCCAACTAATGCGGTCTTTTTTGGAGGGAAAGAACTTTTCGCCGTCCCAATTGAACACCATATAGGGATTCACGTCCTTGTCGGCAAAAAAGAGGGTCAAGTTTTTGTCTATCAACTCGTAATCATAGCCCTTGCTTTTGAGACTTGTTTTGTAACTATCCAAATCTCTATCGTAAAACGCCAAACCGTCGGATGCGAAATACTCTTCCATAGTGGGTTTGGGCAAGAGGTCGCTGCGCTCGGTGAGAGTGCCGTTGTTGTAGAGATAGACAGCGAATTTGTTTATTTCTTCCAAATATCCGTCGCCGATAAAGCCCTCGGTTTTATCCTGATAGATAACCACATATCCGCCCGATTTGTGCGATTTGCACACGGTGGAAACAGTGCGGTCGAGGTCCATTTCTTCGTCAAGGGTGGAGAACGAGAACATCAGTTTTCCGGCAGTGTCGGCTTTGGCAAAATCCTTTGCCAACGGATTAATTTTTTGGCACGCCTCGAATGCAATGTTGGTTTCGGGTTCAACATCGGGAAATTCTGTCGGTGCGAATTCTGATTCTGGCGTTGTAGAGACGCTATTAATCGCGTCTGTACCATTACCATCACCATTCCCATTATCATTACCATTTTGATTTGTATTGCCTCCGCCGCAGGAAAACAGCGCAAGGGCGGAAAGAGCAAAGATAAGATTGTGTTTTTTCATATTCAAATCTATTTATTCAGGATTAACATCAGTATTAAGATATTTTTGGGTAAGGGTATACGAAAATTCGTTTTCAAAGAAGCCGCCTTCTTCTTCTTCCTGACGGAATTTGCGGGTAATTTTCATTATGGTCTGATCTAATTTGTTGGTATACTTGATTTTGTAACTATCGTACTCCTGACCGCTTGTTTGCTTAAATTCAGAAGAGATAAGGCGTCCATCGTTGTCGCGCTGTTGTTTGTCCCACTTGATTTCGCTAAAATCGTAGATGCGTCCAAACTCACGGCAGAGAATGTCGTTTTTGGAGTCAGCGTATTTGCGCATCGACTTGATTGAGGTGGGGTCAAGGTCGGTGATTTGGGTGTCGGTGGGTCGAGAATAGCCAATTTCATCGCCTGTGATGCAGTCGTAAACGCTCACACCTTTTTTGAAAATATTGTCGATTTGTTTGTCGGCAGCACCCGAATAGACCTCCTTCCACTGAATGGAATCAATCTTGTCGCCATTGTAAAAGAGTTTGAACATACGCACATAGCCTTCGTAATCGTACTGACCTGTGATACAGCCATATTCTACAATTCTGCCACGTCCGTCGTAGCGGGCATACTCTTGAAGCGATTGGTAACCTTCGTCGCCCATAACTATAAGAATGGGTTTTAAAGTATCCACATACTGACCGTAAGTGTTGACAACATCGTAAGGCGGCTGCTGCTCGTATTTAATTTGTTCCTCGCTTTTGGAGCGAACCATTTTTTCGCCGTCCCAAGCAAAGAAGATTTTGCTATAACCGAAGAGTATTCCTTTGTCGCAGAACAAGTTGCGTTTATCGTCGGCATAAAAGGCCTTGTCAACAATTTTTTTCAAATCGGGTTCGAGCGGAGTGGGTTCGAGTTTGCCATCTTTAAAGATGTAGGAGTTGAACGAAAAACGTTCTTCGCCGTCGCCGTGCCAAAAGAAATCGGATTCTAAAACATAGACTTTGACGCTGCCGTCTTTGAGGGGGAAAAACTTGTAAGCGAAATAGTCGCTCAGTTCCATACCTTCCATTTGAACGTTGACGCCGTCGTCAGTCTTGTAATTTTCAAACTCGCTGTCGTCGAACATAATCTCACTATTGCTCTTCGACACAAGCAAATCCCAAATTTGTTTGTTGACATCGGGGGGTACCGTAGAGACGGTGTGCACACCGTCTCTACCATCAATTGATGTAGAATCAGCATTTTGCGATTGGTTGCCGCTACCTCCGCCGCAGGATAATAGGGCAAGGGCGGGGATTAATAAAAATGATTTTTTCATAATGATTGTGTTTTAATATTATTCGTCTTTAACAAAGTTTTCGCCGTTCCAAGAGGCTGAGAAAAATTCAAATGACTCGTATTCGCTCTCCTCATCGCAGCCCCAATTGTAATAACATTCAATGGTATTGTCTTTAAAGTCGTAGCGGATGTCTTCTTTGTCGTAGTCGGGCTTGGGAATTTGGAACTCGGTGGGAGATAAAACTCCGTTCTGATAGTACCAATATTTTACACCGTATGTACGTTCCGAATTAGTATCAGACAAAACTACGAGATATCTGCCGTCGTTGGTTTTGTAAATCTGAAATCTGAGAGCCTTATTTTCCGTGGTAATATCAAATCCGTTTTCGTCATAAAAACTTGCATATATCAATCCGCCGTATTCAGGGTCGTTCTCGTTGAAATTCAGGGCTTTGAAAATCTCCTTTGCCACAGGCGACAATTTATCTGCCTCGTTAACCTTGTCGATTAAGGCAATAGTGAAACGCTTGATATATACCCTGATGCTTTCGATGGGCGAGTTTTGGTCTTTGGCGGTATACTCAATAAAGACGTCGCGGCTGTCGTTGCCTCTTTCTTCGCGATGAATATACTGAGTAACAACAAACTTACCGTCTACCGTTGCCTGTGTGGTGGCAGTATCTTTAAGACGTTTGTCTTTTTTGTAATTGAGTACGTTCTTTATCGGGAAGCCCAACGCAATGGGGTCGTGATCTACGCAACATACACTACCTGCATTACTTATGCCTTTTTTGTAATCGGTATACTGAACCACGCCGCAGGTAGAATCCACAACGGTGTAACCTTCTATTTTTCCGTCCTTTATATCCAATTTTGCAAGAATTTTGCCCTTAGAGTCTTTTACTACGCCGTCGGGATAGTCCTTGGCAACTTCACAGAGACTAACCGATTTGTAATCTCCTTCGACATCACTGATTATTAAGCGTCCGTCGTAAGTATTCACGCTGTTTAATATAATCTTGGAATCAAAGTTAAACGTGTTTCCGTTCCAACTGTAAATCAGCGGCCAACAATATTCGGAGTAATAGCACAGCCCGGTATTGCTGAAACCAATGTTATCAACCCTTTTGGCACCGACGTGGGCTTCGGCAATTTGGAAACTTTCGGGGAAATAGTCGGAGTTTTTGGCAAAGATGAGATTGCCGTCTTTTAACTGCACTACATAATAACGGGAACTGCAATCTTCATTTTCAAGATCCTCGCCATAGACACTCTCGTCAATAAATGCAATCCACGACTCGTCAAGTTTTTGATAGCACTGAATACGGTATTTGGCAGAGAGAGGATTGTCGTGGCAGTCCTCGTTGGGAATCTGATAAAAGTATTCCATATTGGTTTTTGAATTGAAAGTCTCCGCCTTCGACTGCGGCATATAGTTGAACTTTTTGGCAAGCGACATTGTGTTTGCCACCTTCGGGTCGTCGGTTTGGAGTTTGTTCCAAATGATTTTAACGATAGAATCCTGAGGCTCAACATATTGGTAGGTCGTCTTGGTATCGTTGCCATCTTGGTTTGACGAGCCTCCGCCGCAAGATGCCAATGTTAGGGCGGCAAGGGCGGGGATTAATAAGAATGATTTTTTCATAATGTGATATTTATTTTTGTTCTATAAATTCGCCGTCATTAAAGAGATATATTTCGTCGGAGACTTCTTCTTCGGGGATTTCTATTTGTAACTGTTCCATAATTTCGTCGAGCTCCAATTCTGTGTCGGGATGCTCTAAGTAGAATTTATTGATATCGTTTTCGTAACCACGTTCTTGATGATAATCGTGTATTTTAATTACGTATGAGCCATCGCGCTGCTTTTCTAATCTTAATGTGGCGTCATGGTTGTAGAGCACAGGGCGTTCGGTGATAAACTCGGCTGCGTAGACACTATTGCCATAGTCGCGGAGGTCGTGAAAATCGTTGGTGTAATCGTTGAAAAATCCGAAAAGAAAATATCGGTGTTGCATAAGTCGAAATATGCCGAAAGCCTCCTTAAACTCAGCCGAAGCCTCTGCACCATTTTCGGTGAGGTTGAAAAGATAGTCGAGCATATCGTAACACATTGGAAACCAACCAAAACGGATAACAGGCAGATTGTGCATATCTATGGTTTCGGAGGTTTTGGTTTTGCCCGTGCCGGTGGTCTTTATCATCTTGGCTGTTAGATAGTTGAACGATATGTCATAATCCTCGTCGGATTTGTGGCGATCTTTTTTGCCGCCGATGAGACGCAGGCAGTTGTTGTCGTAACGGAACAGAAATACATCGCTGCCATAGTCTACGTTAATTTGAATACGCACCACGCCCTTGTCGTTGATGGTGATTTTTGTATCTTCAACTTTTGCGCGTAAGGAACAATCCTTGTAAAGGTGGTAAACGCCGTCGGAACTACCAAAAAATATGGCGTTGTCGTTGAATGTGGCACATACTATCAAATCGTTGACACCGTCTTTGTTGATATCGCCCTCAACTGTGTATAAAATATTAGCATCACCTGTGTAAAGTTCTTCGGCTGTTTTGCCAGATGATTTGTAATTTTGGGCGTATGCGTCGCTGCCGGCAAACAGTGCCAAAACAGCGGTGGAGACTATTAAGAATGATTTTTTCATAATGTTTGCGTTTTGATACGTCGGTTCTAATTATACTTTTCGGTGATGGTGTATTTGTCTGTCCTATTCACCTCATCGCCTTCAAATTCGCCGGTGCGTTGCAGGGTGACTTTCTTGGTGACAACGCCGTCGCCGTAAGTATAGTTGATTTTGTATTTATTGGTTAAATCGTCATCGATAGTATATTCAGAATAGGTCAAACGGCCTTGGTCGTCGCGTTTTTCCTTTTCCCATTTTTCTACAAAAGTAAACTCATAGATTGGATAATACTGACGGCAGGTGTTGCTTTCAAAGTTGTCGGCATATTTGCGCATTGAGGCAATTGATTTAGAATCAAAGCCTTGCACATCTTTGTCGGTGTGACAAATGCCTCCTGCGTTCTCGTCGGTAATCATATTGAAGGGACTAACTCTTTTATTAAATAGGGCTTCTCTTTTTTCAGGGTCTTCTTCTATCAAATGAGCGTAAATCTCCTTACTTTGGATAGAGTCAATTTTAGAACCGGAGTAATAGATTTTGAACATACGGATATAGTCGTCGTAATCAAACTGACCAGTTTTACAGCCGTATTCTACTATTCTGCCTTCGTTGTCGCAAATGCAATATTCGCCTAATCTTGCTAAATCGGCATCGTCCCATTTTGTGGTTATGAGCGTAGGAATTGGAGAAGAATCGCCTTTGGGTGCACTAAGGGCTATGTACTTGGTGCCGTCCCATTGAAACTCTGCAACAGGCTCTGTGCCGTAGAGAATTCTAAGAATATCTTTGGTGAATTCGGTGCTGTATTTGGTGGCGTAAGGTTTCAATTCGTCCTGCAACGGCAACTCCTTAGCCTCGCCGTTGCTGTAGGTGAACTCCTTGATATAATGAGTTTCGCCTTCGTAATCAGCCTCGTTCATACCCGAAACGCGGGTAAACGTTTCAACAATATGGTATGTGTTGTCGGCAAGAGGGTAAGCCTTTACAAAGTGTTCGGTGTAAATACTTTCGCCCCTCTGAAAATACGCCAGATTTTCATCTTCCAAATAATCGTGACGCGAGGAGTTGATATCGCCGCCGAGTGCAGTCAAAACATTCTCCATTGAGAATGAGGTGGCGTTTTCCTCTGTAGAGACGGTGTGCACACCGTCTCTACCATCAATTGATGTAGAATCAGCGTTTTGCGATTGGTTGCCGTTGCCTCCGCCGCAAGATGCCAATATTAGGACGGCAAGGGCGGGGATTAATAAGAATGATTTTTTCATAATGTTTGCGTTTTGATACGTAGAGACGCGATAAATCGCGTCTCTACATTATTATTGTTCTATAAATTTGCCGTTTACGAAATATTCGGTGAATACGTTGTGTTCTTCATCGGGGACGGTGATGCCGGCTTTTTCTAATTGCTCGCCGAAATCCAAATCGTTGTACTTGGGATGCTTTTCAAGAAAATTGTACAATTCGCCTTCGTATTCGCGGTTTTGTATGGTGACATTTGATACAATCTTGTAACTACCATTGGGAAGAAGTGTAAATATAATGGTTACGTCAATATTTTCCTTGCACGGTGCCTCCAAATAACCGTAAACGGAGGAATCTTCTCCGAGACAAGGGAAATCACGTCCCTTCTCGCTCTCAGGGTCGCTCATATACCAATCAACCCTTTCTTCTAACTGCATACGGCGGTAAATGCCAAACGTAAGCATACATTCAGAATTCAACCCTCCCCCGTCTTCGTTTGTCTGAGTATAAACATCCTGCAAGACATTCCAATCGAGCGGAAACCAACCGTACTTAAACGGAGGGTGCTTGGGCATATCGTAAGTTTCGGAAGTTCTGGAAGCACCTAAACCAGATGTTTCTACCTTTTTGTTGGTGAGAAAATTGTAAGATTCATCGCCGTGTTTGCCGCCGATAAGCACAAAGGAATTGTCCTGATAGCGGAAAAGAAACACGTCCGACTGTGGAGTTTGGATTCGTAGCACGCCTTTGTCGGTAACGGAGAGTTTGGCATCGCTGCTTACCGGCATATCGGTATCGAGGAAAAGGCTGTAACTGCCGCCTGCCTTGCCAAAATAAAACGCGCTGCCGTAGTCAGTGGCAATAAACAAATCTTTTACGCCGTCTTTGTTGAAGTCGCCTTCGGCTTGGTTTACAATCTCTTTGGTAGAAAGTTCGGCGGCTGTCTTGCCAGATGGTTTGAAAGATTGAGCATCTGCGCTCATTCCGCTGCCAAGAGTGATGGCAATGGCGGAAATGGTGATGATAAGGTTGTGTTTTGTCATAATGTTTTACGTTTAAATTAACAGCGTAAAGATACGAATATTTATTGAATCAATATTGTTGTGGGGACGCAAAATATTGCGTCTCCACAAAATTTGTAGAGTCGTCACATTGTGGCGTCTCTACGTTGTTGACGGTACAATTTTTGCATTTCCTATCAAGATTTTATTGTTAACTATTAATTTAAAAAAGAATGAAAAAAATATCACTTTTGCTGCTATCGGCAGCGCTATCAATGGGTGTTTATGCCCAAAAAATGGATAAAACATCGTGGAGCGATGGCGAGATGGGTATCTATTGCTACGAAAACGACGGCACTACTTTCACTTTTTCAGTTGGCTATGCTCATGAAGGAGGTGCCGACCTCAAACTCCGCAAGGTAAAGGAAAATGTGTTTGAGGCTGTAAATCCCGATGCTTACAAATACGGCGCAACATACGTAAAAGCCACTCTCAAAACCATTAATTGTCCCGGCTCGGGTATCACCAAGTATCTCTATTTTGAAGACAAGAACGGCAAAATGCTCGGCGTAATGCCCCAATTGACCGACGATTACAGCGGAGAAACCATCGAAACCGACGTGCTTGCAGGCACTTACAAGGGTAGCGACGGCAAAACCTACATTTTTAGCGGCAAATCACTGATCATCAACGGTCAGAGCAGCGACATCGAACCTTTGAAATGCGAAATGGGCTATGTAAACGGCTTTAAATACAAAGGTCAAAAATACTGTTTCCGCATTTCAGAAAACGGTGTAAACCTCTACACCACCACAACCGACGATGGTGAATTTGAATACGAACCCGAAAAACTTTGGGTAAAACTCACCATCGACCAAGAAAAGAACCAAGGCCGTTGGGCTATCACCAAAAACAAAATTGTAATGAGCGGCTACGTGGGCTACTTTTCAAAAAGCCTCTGCCGTGTAATGCGCAACGAGATTTACGCCCGTCACGGATACAATTTTGCATCTGCCGACCTCAAAGCGCATTTTAGCAAAATGAGCTGGTACAAACCCGTTGCCGACAACTCTAAGATTCAACTTTCGGAATTAGAGCAACTTAATATCGCAATCTTAAAACTCTGCGAAGATACATTTACTTGGTCATCAGACAATATTGAGAAATAATCTATCAGACTGATAAAATATTATAAAAAAGGCATCTCCAACGAAGATGCCTTTTTTATTTTCAGACTTATTTAATCTACCTATTTAAACGTATCGGCAGTGGGACTATGCTGCCAATTGTAGCCATAGTCCTCAAAATGGTATTCGCCGATAGAAATTTCGGCAAGGAGGAGCAAATCGTGGGGTGGCAGCGCAAATGTCTTGCTGTCTTCGGGATAATCCTTGCCCGATTCTGCATCCTGACAGAGAGTTATCACCTTGTTGGTTAAGGGATTGAACGATGCGCCGTATGCAAAATCGTCGCCACAGTCGGCGTGAACGGTCTTGCCTCCGATAAGGTAGAGCCCGTTGTTCTGCCAACGGAGCAGATATACATTGGTGGTAAACGTTGTGCAATCGCCTTCGCCGTAGGCCGCGCTATACAATTCTAAGTAGTCGGTCTGAATCCTGAGTACACCCTTGGTGGTGATCGACACCGAAATCTTATTTTCGGTATTAAACACGCTGTAAAGTTTGTAACCGTCTGGCGTTCCCCAATATACAGCCATTACGCCGCCAATAGGATTATCGGTTTCGGCAATAACAAGGTCTTTGATGCCGTCTTGGTTGATGTCGCCCTCGGCAATTGTGGTCTCCTCGGTGCCGAGATAGAGATTCGACTTGCCTTGGTTCTGAAATTTTTTGGCAGCGATACCGCTTTGCGCCGATGCTGAGCACACCGACACGGCGGCAATCAACAATGAGAAAAATAGTTTTTTCATAGTATTATCATTTATTAGTTATTCCATAGATGGATCAATAATTCTTTCACCGTTCCATTCGCAGTTGTAGCCGTCGCCACCTTGACCCACAACGTAGTAGCCCTTGTTGGTGAAACGCTTGATGTAGTAGCCCTCGTTGAGAGTGTAGCGACCCGGATCTTCTTGTTTTACAACGTATTCAGGAAGCATAAGATCGGTAGTTTCGTCCCAAGTGATTTTGCCGTTTCGGAAATTGTACATCGAAATACGGTGGGGCGAAGATGTTTTTGGGTCGAAATACTTCATCACCACATACGAGCCGTCGTTGCGTTTAAAGCAAAT
Source organism: Bacteroidales bacterium (assembly GCA_017960885.1). GTDB lineage: Bacteria > Bacteroidota > Bacteroidia > Bacteroidales > UBA3824 > UBA3824. The sequence goes on along the minus strand of JAGCYI010000008.1, from coordinate 51,197 downwards.
CACGGTCTCCTCAAATCCTTCCGCGCCTTCGGCAACGTAAGTGGCTATGTTGTCGCTTTTTTCTTTCACATTTTCGAGATTTGAGGCAATCATCTCGGCAGAAGGCATCTCGTCGCCGTCGAGCATACCCAAGGGGTCGTATTCTTTGAGCATTTCTTTCCAAAACTGAAGAGCGATATGAGCATCGCCGGTAGAGGTTTCGGGTTGACGTTGATATATTTTCACTTGGGTAACTGTGGCGTTAGGATCAATTTTAGGATTGTCCTTCCAAGTGACTACCTTGCCAATTTCGGGATAGAGGTTGGTGATGGCGTTTTTGGTGGTGTAGAAATCTATCACGCCAAGAGAGTCAACAATATCTTCTGATAAGCGCATCAAACCACAATAATACAAACAGGTGTTTTTTAACGACCTTATCCAAACACCGTCTCTAAACTCGAAGTTTTCTCCACCGCAAAAATCCACAGGCTTGAATCCAACGCCGAAATGGTCGTTGGTAGGTCCGTCGCAATCAAAGCGGAAAGTAATCAGCGGCGAAAGCACTGTGATAGTGTCGATTTTGCCCTCCTTGTTGAGCGAAAGTTTGAATTCCTTTTGTCCATCGCGGTTGTAATATACCACATTGCCGAAGGTGGTTTTCTGATAGCCAACAATGTTTTCGGGAGGATTGTCGCCAAGGTGAATCTGACCTAATCCCTCGGCTGTGATTATATTCTGCGGAGATTTTGGGTCGTGCTTTGAATCGAGCACAAACTTAGAACCGTCCCATTTGAAATAGATGTTAACAGGGTCGTTGTACATAATTACCTGAACCATCAGAAGTCCTGATTCTGGCAAATACTGATAATAGAATTCCTTCTTAGCAAAAAAGTCCTTAACTACCTCGGTAGGGTTGTAGAATGTAAGACCGTCAACCTCGGCAAAATCGTCGATAGTGGGTGCGGGCAAAAGGTCTTTGTCTTCAGTAAGTTCACCGTTGACATAGCGGAAAAGATGGAATTGTGAAACAAAAAGATCTTGCATCATATCATTTTCGGCATGCTGATAAACAATAAGATTGCCGCCGCTGTTGAGGTTGAGGTAATAAAGGTTTATAAAAGGTCCGCCGAATTCGTTGTAACTTTCAGGGTCGTAAAACGAGTAGTATAGTTTGCCCGAAGTGTCGGCATCTTTGTGTTTATCAGCCAATTCGGGATTGTACTTTTTGTATAGTTCAAAGGCAGATATGGTGTCGATGGCAGGGGCTTGGTTGCCCGCCCCTCCCCCATTGTTCTGTCCTCCGCCGCACGAAAACAGCGCAAGTGTAGAAAGCGAGATGAGTAAATGTTTAATTTTCATCGTTTTAAAAGTTTATGTTATATTACAATTTATGGTGTGAAGTTACGAAAAAAAACAATCGGAGAAGTTTAAAAATCAAAATAATAAACAAAAAAAAATCCTCCCTGCTAAACAAGGAGGATTTTTTTTAATTATATTGCAAACTTACTACAAGTTGCTGGGATGCTCGTAAGAAGATTTTCTTACATCCCAGTACATTTTAGAGTAGTAGTTGTTTGTGCCATCTTGGAGATTTTTTACAGCTTCGGTGAAAGCTTCGCCGTTGAGAGTACTCTCAACAACGGGATACTTAACACGCGAAATAATATCGCCTTTGGAATCGCTAAGAGGAGAGAATTTAATCATATTGCCATTCAACTCGCCAACGATTTCGCCCGGACGAACCAGCTGCTCGGGGTATCCTGTACGGCGGATTTCTGTCCAAGCCTCTGTGCCGTTGGAATAAAGGTCGATATATTTCTGAATAGCGCAAGCCTCAGCGTCAACATTGGTAGAAACGGCTTCAATATAAGCCTGCTTGTCAAGATCGCTAATAGCTATACCAGAGAGTCCGCTCCAATAATCGATTGAAGCGTCGATACCATCCATGTAGTAGTTAGAATCGAAGTTGTTGTATTCGCAAAGGATAAACAGCAATTCGGCGTATGTCATCAAAGGTACAGCATACTCTTTGGTCAAAATATAAGGCTGAGTTTTATACCAGTTGGGGGCAGAGGCTGCGAAATCAGCCTGTATACCTGTAGGAGCACCCACTGGAATGCCACAGTATTCGCCAGCGCCATTGGGAGTGGTAAAGATTTTGAGACGGGGGTCAACAACACCAGGCCAAGGGTGCGATTTACCGTTGAGCGTATCGGGCTGACCTTTGAGAATATCGACAAATGGTTTGAGGATAGTAAGGTCGTTACGTCCGTCAACGTAGAAACCCTCATAAAATTTGCAATACTCAGTGCCAGCAGAAGAATACTTGTAGTAAGCGGCATCGTCGTTGCTTTCCATTACGCCATCAGCCAAAGCCTCGGCAATGTATGTTTTCCAATTAGGATCAACCTTCGACAAGTGGATAGCAAGACGGCATTTGAGCGAGTTTGCAAATTTTTTCCACTTAGAAGCGTCACCGCCAAAGATATTGTCGCCACTTACAAAAGCGTCCTCGTCTTCTTTGATCTGAGCAGCAGCCTCTGTAAGTTCTTTGATAAGGTCGGCGTAGATCTCTTTCTGGTTGTCGTATTTGAGGTAAATAACATTATCGCTCACTAATTTCAGTGCCTCGAAGTATGGAACTGCGCCCCATGTGTCGGTAATAATATCGAAGAGCCATACTTTCATAATACGGGCGGCGGCAATCTGATTGTCGTTGTCACCATAAAGAGAATTAGCGGGAGCAGTAGCAGGGTCGGAATTCAGGGTGATAACATTCTGGAAGTTGGCAAGACCCAAATACATATACTTGAAATAATTATTGTTAACCGATTCACGTACTTGATAACGGTCTTCCTCAGTATAGTTTCGCTGACCTATCTGCTGCGCGTATGACGTACACTGACGTCCGCTGAACCAAACGTCGTAGACATTGTCCACAGTCCATTTTTGTGCGCCACCCATAATCATGTTAGAGGGCACGACACGAGGATCGTTAGGACTCTCATTGAGTTCGTCGAGGTCGGTGCAGGCAACAGCGCCTACAGCCAACAAAGATGCGAAAAAATATTTTGATATGTTTTTCATTATTTTATCCTCCAGTATTTAGAATTTTAAGTTAGCAGTGAAACCGAATGTGGCAACCATAGGAGTAGCACCACCCTCGATACCCTGCGAGTTGCTAGCACTTGTAACAATCATTTCAGGGTCGAAGTGCTTAACATCGGGACCCCATACAGCGAGGTTGCGTCCGTAAGCCGAAAGACGGAGCGACTTAGCAAAGAAGTCGGGTTTGAAACGGAATGTATAACCGAAGTTTACTTCGCGAAGTTTCACATAGTCGCTTCTAAGGATGCTTTGAGCAGCAGGTCCGTTGTAATAATTCTCATAATAATCGCGGGCTGCAACTGGTTCGGTATTCACCTGACCATCTTCGGTATAGCCATCTGATACTATACCAGTTTCGCGGACGTTGTTGGCTGCGGTTTCTTCCAACATACCGCAATAACTACCCCAAAGCACTGTGGTGCTGTAGAAGTGTCCACCTTTGGAGAAATCTAAGAGGACATTGAGGTCGAAGTTTTTGTAAGTAAAGGTATTAGACCAACCACCAGTGAAGTCGGGGAAAATATCGCCGATTGGTTCGTTGCCATTGGTGGCTTTGTAAAGACCATAGCGGTTTACAACCTTGTTGCCGTTTTCATCGTACTGGAAGTTTGTACCCATAATTACGCCATACTCCCTGCCTACTACTGCACCAATCTCTACCTGGAACGGAGCCGACTGAATACGATAGTAGTCTACACCATCGGCAAGGCTCTTTACTTTATTCTTGTTGGCAGCGTAGGTAATGCTCGAACTCCATTCAAAATCCTTAGTTTTTACAGGAGAGCCGTGGAGCGACACCTCTACGCCTTTGTTTTCGATTTCGCCAGAGTTGATCACCTTATATATATATCCGGTGGCACCCGATACAGTAAGAGGAACAATCTCGTTTTCGGTAACTGTTTGATAACATGTTACGTCGAGACCAAGACGGTTGGTAAAGAACGAAAGTTCAAGACCAGCTTCCCACGATGTGGTAGATTCAGGTTTCAACTCGCTGTTGTTAAGAGTGTTCGACAAACGGTATCCAGGAGCCGACTCGTCGATTTTTGTATATGCTGAGTAAACGTCGTAAACGCTGTAAACATCGGTATCGTTGCCCACCATAGCATAACCTAGGCGGAATTTTCCGTAAGAGAACCAAGGCATCTTTTCTTTGAGGAGCTCAGAGAAGAGCCAGCTTGCTGTTACCGAAGGATATACATACACGTTGTTGCCTTGGGGCAATGTAGAAGACTTGTCGCTACGAACAGTAGCTTCGAGATAAATCATATCCAACCAGCTGAGGGTAACATCGCCGAATATTGAATTGATACCTTTCTCTTCACGACGGTTGAAACCGTCGGCAGCTACAAACGAGTTTTTCAAGTTGTAGAAGTCTGGAATTGCCAAACCACCTACAGTCTCGCCGTAAATATATTCGTAACGGCTCTTCATGATATTTGCGCCAGCCAATGCCGAAACGCCGAATTCGCCGAAACGCTGGTTGTATGAGAGCACGAACTCATGGTTGATTTCGTATTTCTGACGGCTGATCTCCTTATACTTGCTCTGCTCGTTAGAGCCTACGGCGTTGCGCTCGTACTGCTTGTCAACAAAGAAGTCGAGGTTAACCTTGTACTGTGCCTTCAAGAAGGGGAAAATCTTGTAACTTGCACCAACATTTCCATACACACGGTTGCGTTCGTCGTTCTCGTAGTTTTTGTAACGGCTCCAATATATATTGTTGTGATATGCTGAGCTCGGATCGTTGTAACTGCTGCGGTTCCAAGTTGCCATTGAACCGTCGGGATACATATAAAGTGCTTCCAATTCGTTCATATTCAACTGACGCTGACCCCACTGGGTAAACTTAACCATGTAGTTGTTGTCGCCATAGCCAATCTCCTGACGGCCTTTGGCGCGGCTGTTGAAATAACTTACATTGGTGAATATGTCGAACTTCTTGTCGAGGCTTGTGATGTTGCCACTAACATTAATGCTGTTTTTATACATCGAAGAGTTGGGAACATAGCCATCCAAAGTGCTGTTGGTGTAGCTGATACGGAAAGCACCGTTGTCGGTAGACTGCGAAATGGCAATGTTGGTCTGCTGCGAAACGCCTAACTTAAAGAAGTCGCGGATATCGGAACTAGAAGGGCTCCAAGGCGAAGTTGTAGGATTGCCCTGTTTGCCGTTGGCCTCCCATTTAGCAAGGTCGTACCATGAGAGCACCTGGCGGCCGTCGAGTTTCGGACCCCAGCTTTCGTCCATCTCGTAGTCAACTGTGGTGTATTTTACGCCGTTGATTTCAGCCTCACCGAAGTCGTCCTCACCGTCGAGAGCCATATAGCCATATCCGCCACCATATTGGTTCTGAAGTTTTGGAAGTTTGGTAACCACCTCGAAACCAATAGTAGAGGTAAAATCTACATTAAATCCCGAGCCTTTCTTAGCCTTCTTGGTAGTGATCATAACCACACCGTTGGAAGCGCGGCTTCCGTAGAGGGCTGTAGCGCTTGCGCCTTTAAGCACCGAGATGTTTTCAATATCGTCGGGGTTGATATCCTGGATAAGGTTACCGTAGTCGTATCCACCGGCACCACGCTGAGTGTCTACCGAGTTGTAGTCCCTGCCTTCGATCGGCACACCGTCAACCACAAACAACGGCTGGTTGCTGCCGCTGAGCGAGTTGTTACCACGGATGATAACCTTAGAAGAACCGCCCATTGAACCAGCGCCAGAAGTAATCTGCAAACCTGCAACCTTGCCTTGCAATGCGTTAACAGGGTTGTTCAAACCGCCACGCGATTTTGAAAGCTCATCGCCGTCGACATCGGTAACAGCATATCCGAGCGCTTTTTTCTCGCGCGAGATACCAAGCGCTGTAACCACAACCTCTTCAACCTGAAGGTCGGCCTCTTGCATCACAACGTTGATTGTGGTGCGTCCTGCCATCGGCTGCACTTGGTCTTGATAGCCCAGATAAGAGAATACGAGCGAATCGTTTGCTACGCGCTCGGGAACTTTGATAGTGTAGGCACCGTTCTCGCCTGAGATTGTGCCAATAGTAGTCCCTTTAACAGCGATTGTGGCGCCGAAAATCGGATTACCGTCTTCTCCTGTTACTTTACCTGTTACCGTCTTTTCCTGCGCTCTAAGTGCAGAACATACAAACAGTAATAATGTCAAAAGCAACAATAATCTTTTTTTGCCCATAATAAAAACTAGTATTACTTTAAATGTTACTTAATAAATTTTGACTATTCTTTTGCGAAATACAAACTTCGCAATCTTTCTTTTTTCGGCTACAAAAATAAACAAAAAAAGTTAAATAAATCTAAATTTTTAGAAAAGCATCAAAAAACAGTCAGTATTAAGCAATATTCGTAAAAAAAATGGAGTTTTATTCCATTTTTTAGCACAAAACACTGCAAATGCAGAAATTCTTATTTTCTAGTCGAAAGAAATATTGGTAAGATTTTTGCCGTATGTTAGATTACTATGAAAAAACATAATATGCTTACCACATTGCTTTTGACCAACGCCTTTGTACTATCATCGTACGCTGGCTGCATTGTCAACCCAAATCAAACCAATCCCGCCGACGACACCACAAAATTCATTTTTGCCGACTCGGTGGTGCACTCAGCCACACTCATTGCCGTGGGCGACAACCTCTACGATTGGTATATGCTCGAAGCCGGCAAAACGGGAAACACCTTTAATTTTGACCACAACTACGACAACATCAAGCCATACGTTGCCCTTGGCGACCTCCGCGTTATCAATCAGGAGACTCCCCTGGGTGGCGACAACGGCTACCAAGCGTCGGATGTGGAACTCAAAGACGTGAAACCCGAAAACCGATGGGGCAGCTATCACGGATATGCAAAATTCAACTCGCCCGACGCCGTGGGTCACGCCGTTGTCAATGCAGGATTCAACATTGTAACTATGGCTACCAACCATATTTTCGACCACGGTATGTTGGCAGTGCAAAAATCGGCTGAATTTTGGGAAACCAATTACCCCGACATACCCGTGATTGGCATTCACAAAGATGCTTCTTCGGTAGACACCGTTATAATTGTAGAAAAAAACAACATCAAGTTTGCGCTCTTAAACTACACTTACGGCGTTAACGAAGATGGTCAAATGCTTTCGTGCCCATACGCCACCGACATTCTCAACGAAGAAAAAATACGTCGCGATGTGGCAAAGGCTAAGCAAATGGCAGATTTTGTGATTGTGTTTCCGCACTGGGGCACAGAATATTTGCTCGAAACCGATGCCATGCAGAAAAAATATGCACAGATTTTTCTCGACTGCGAGGTAGATGTGGTGATTGGTTCGCATCCTCACATTGTGGAACCGATGGAATGGATAGAAAAAGACAACGGTCACCGAATGTTGGTATACTACTCGCTCGGCAACTTTATTTCGATGTTCAAGAATTACCAATGCCAATTGGAGGGCATGGCGTTTTTAAAATTTGAGAAAGACGGCGACAAGAAATCCATAACCGAAGGCTCTATAATTCCGCTTGTTAACCATTGGAAATACGACCTAAAAATCTACGGCTTCCGCAATAATTTTACTGTCTACGCCCTAAAAGATTACACCGAAACCATAGCCAAAACCCACGGCTGCCTGCATTACAAAGGTGGCGCAGGTTTTTCTGCGGCATATATGCGGCAATTGGCTAATGAAATTTGGGGAGGGTTTATCAAAGAGGGGTATTAGTTTTTTAAACAAAAATACATCACATCTATTCTATTCCAAATCGAGATGACATAAGATAATTAGCATTGATAAACTTTCGCTTAATGTTAATACTATCTACAGAGAAGGCGAAATAATAACTATAATGATAGTTGTAAATATACCAACCGGATTTAAACAAACTGTCAATTTCATGCGTTTTGGTTTCAAGATTATTTATCAGACCTTTGTGATAACTAAAAATTTTAGTGTCATATCGACGTCCGTCGTGTTTTGAAATAAGACTTCCTGCATTATACCCTTCATTCCATCGTGAGATATAATCCTTCAATAACTCTGCGGGATTATCATTAGAATAATCAGGATAAAATTGACCAATGGGACCATGAGTACATATATCACCATCAAGGAAAATCCAATCTAAAATTGGATAATCATCAAATACAGGTGATACGGCCAACCTAACCAATAGTATTTCCATCAATCCAAATAAATGAGAATCTCTATCATAAGAATCAATTATAGTATCACTATTAAAATAAAGAGATTTTTTGTAATAATCGGAAAAATCTTTATCATCATCACACGAAGTCAGCAACTGATTATATTTTTCAGATTTGGCTCTAAATAAAGGGACAGAATCAAATTTCGATGAAAAGAATAAACCGTTTTTAACATCATCAAATTTAAAATTTAAATCATATTTAAGCGAATCATATTGCGGGACAAAATGGAGACGTGCTGCATCATTAATTTTCAAATAACTGAGTTGTTTATTATCTAATACTTGCTCAATTATAAAACAATGATAAATATAAGGAGGTTCTATAATAATCGACAAGTGGAGCATATTACTAAAACTGAAAACATAATCCACGTTTCCCTTTTCTAACTCTGCCACTAATTCAGGAGCCGGATTTCCATTCAGTTGTATTTCCTCACCCCATAATTCGATTTTTGAGTTCTCTAATGCAACTTTAGATTCTTCATTAACACAAGATACTACAACAACTAACCATAATATCAATAATATGTAAGAAATAGATTTTCTCATTGTAAAAGTAGGTTTACGCTTTCGTTAGTTTTAAGCAATGATAAGGAATAAGTATTATTTTTGATGGTACTACCAAAAGTCCAACAAATAGTATCGTCTTTTATATCTTCATCAATAAGTTGAATACATCTTTTACGTTTCGTATCAGCATAAGTACCAGTACAATTTTTAGGGATTTCCAAAAAACATATCAGTTGTTGAACAACATATTTCAATACATTAACCTTGTTTTTAAACTTACAATTTTGATTGAAATATGATGATTGTTCAATATAAGACTGAATTTTAATCAAATTGTTTTTATAATAATAAGAAATACTATCCTGTGAATTAGGCAGATACATAACTATAGCATCATATTCAAAAGAATTACATTTGTCATTATCCTTAGCAAACACCATTGCGAAACGATTTTCTATAGGGGTTTCAATTCCAATAAAAAAATCATAATCTAACATTATATATTCTCCAAAATAATATACTTCCCTATCATGTTCTAAACGATTAAAAAAAGATATTTCCCTAATAGGTTCTTGATCCTCGAAATATTCGTTTTCGTTTCGACAACCTATTAAAGCAAAGATTACAACAATATATAGAAAAGAAATGTATTTCATTATGCCATATTTACAGATGTTTAAAGGTTTGATGCAAAGGTAATTATTTTGTTTGATATTGCAAAATAATTATCCACGGAAAACACGGAAAGGATAATTCCTTACAACTTTTCGATTTCGGAGATGGGGAGTTGAGTTAAATCAGCAATAGTCTGAACATCAAAACCTTTGGTTCTCATACGTTTGGCGGTGTCAAGTTTTTCGGATTGAGCGCCTTCGGCAATGCCTTCTGCAATACCTTGAGCAATGCCTTCTTCCAAACCGATTTCTTTTCCTTTGCCAAAGCCTTTCATTTCAGCATCGTTCATGGCGTTGGTGATGTCAAAGTCGGTATATGGGTTGAGGTATCGTGAATCTGCCATAGTATGTAGCGTTTATTGTTCAACTGCAAAAATACTAAATTAGTTTGATAATCCAAAATAATTTACACAAACACCTTTCTCTGCGAATAGAGCAATCCACCTGAAATAACAGCGGCAAGCACGTCGGAAACTGTGGCAGAAAACCAGATGCCTGTTAAGCCGTTGGCACCAAAATGCACAAATACTAATGGGAAGAAATATATAAACGGCAGCAAGAGAAGCACTTGTCGCAAAAGACTTGTGGTAATTGCCACCCAAGGTTTGTCGATCGATTGAAAAAAATTTGAATTGGTGATAGTAAACCCAATGAGCGGCATCATACACATCATATAGCGGAAACATGGCACACTGAGCTCAATCAGGTCTTGGTCGCCTGTGAAACCGTGCGCCAAAAGTCTCGGGAAAAGGCAGGCAAGCAATGCCCCCACCAAACCAACTATCATATTAATCTTCATCGAAAGGAAAAGCACCTCTTTGAGACGGTCTTTGAACCCTGCGCCATAGTTGTATCCCGCTATGGGCTGCATGCCTTGACAGATGCCGAGAATAATAAGCACCGCCATATTGCCAAAACTATTCATAATGCCGTATGCCGACACAGCATTTTCGCCGCCATAAACGGTTATCTGACGGTTCAACATGGCTACCACACCCGCTGCGGCAAGGTTCATCAAAAACGGACTCATACCTATCAACAGTATGTTTCTAAAAATGTAGAACTTAGGCTGCCAAGCGTGACGGCGGAAACGTATAAACGAATCTCGCTTTACAAAATGCCAAACCGATGCCACAGCCGTTGCCACCATCGAAATTGTGGTTGCCCACGCTGCTCCTGCAATACCGAGTTTAAACACGAATATAAACAAAAGGTCGAGAACGATGTTGATCACAGCACCGCCGCCTAAGATGTACATCGATTTCTTTGGGTATCCCGAGGAGCGAATCATTCCCGTAAGGTTGTAACTCAGTGTGGTAAAAAACATTCCGGGCAACACAATCAGCATATATTCACGGGCATAGCCAACGTTTAGCGGAGTGGCGCCAAGCAGCAAAAGAATGTCGTCGATATAGAGATAACCCGCTGTCATAAACAGCGCACCAAACACAAAAGTAAGGTAAACAGCGTTGCCGAGAATATTTTCTGCCCAATTGATGTCTTTTTTGCCAAGCACAATCGACATTCGGGCACTTGCACCCACACCCACAAGCGCACCGAAGGCGTGGATAATATTCATAAATGGGAATGTGATTGTCAATCCCGAAATAGCCATAGAATCAACGCCTTGGCCTATGCACATACGGTCGGTAACGTTGTAGAGCGATGCAATTACCTGACTAATAATCGAAGGTAATGCGTATGCCCACAGAAGCGTGTTTATCTTCTTGGTAGCAAGTTCTTTAGTACGGTCTGAGTAGTCCACTTTTGTTATTTTTTTGTTCGCAAAAATAACAAAGCAAAGTTAACTAAACGCTATTTATAAATTAATACATTTGCATAGCAGGCAATACCCTCTTCCCTACCCGTGTAGCCGAGATGTTCGGTGGTGGTGGCTTTCACTGCCACGTCGTCGGGGTCGAGACTCATCACCTCTGCCAAAACCTTCTGCATCTGAGGAATGTAGTCTTTGATTTTTGGTTTTTGCAGACAGATAACGCTGTCGACATTGGATATTGAGTAACCCGCTCCACGGATTATCTCGCAGGTCTTGCGCAAAAGAATTTTTGAATCTATGCCCTTGTATTGCGGATCGGTGTCGGGAAAATGGTAGCCGATGTCGCGCATATTGGCAGCACCGAGAAGTGCGTCGCAGATGGCGTGGATAAGGCAGTCGGCATCGCTATGTCCTACCGCGCCTTTGGTGTGTTCTATTTTGATACCGCCGACAAAAAACGGAATGCCGTCGGCAAGCTGGTGTACGTCGAATCCTATTCCTGTACGAATCTTCATTGTGTTAGAATTTGAAAGATGATATGTTGGAAAATTTGCTGGCTTTAAGTATCTGGCTTTGAGGAATGTCGTTGCTTTCGAGATTTATCTCTTCGGCTTTTTTGAGTTTTGCCAGAGCAGGCTGAATCTGCGAAATATTGTTGAACCCGAGGAGCAGCCTTGAAATAAACGAAAGTTTTCCTATGGTCTTAGGAATGGTTTTCAAGTTGTTTTGCGAAACGTCGAGTTCCTGCAACATCGACATCTCACCTATCGACGACGGAAGAACGGTTATCTGATTGTCGCTAAGGTTGAGCATGCGCATAAACGACATCTTGCCTAAGTTCTGAGGCAGTGAGGTGAGGCTGTTGTGCGAAAGATCGAGATACAGCAGCTGTTTCAACTTGCAAAAATCTTCGTCGAGTGTGGATATGTTGTTGTGATAAAGGTCGCAAATCATCATAGTCTGAAGGTTGCCGAATGTAGATGGCAGCGCAGAAATCTGATTGTAAGAAAGGTCGAGGTTCTGCAGGGAGAGCGTACCTATTGACTGTGGAACCTGTTTGATATTGTTGTGGGTGGCAGAGAGGTTGTAAAGTTTTGATATAGAGCCGATAGACTGAGGAAGCGATTCTAATTTATTATCGTCTAAGATAATATTATTGAGGTTTTCGAGCGAGCAAATATCCTCAGGCAGAGAAGTCAATTGGTTGTTGCTGAGGTCGAGCATAAGCAGGTTTTTGAGTCCGCCAATTTCAGCCGGCACTTCGGTGAGCATGTTGTGACTGAGCACAAGGTATTGCAAGCTAGGCAGGTTTGCCACTTCGGGAGAGATAGCAGCGAGCCTGTTGGAATCCAAATCAAGCACATGAAGGTTGTGGCACTGCACAATTTCGGAAGGAAATTCGCCAAAATCCTGCTTGGATAGGTTCAGCTTAATCACCTTCAACGGATTTGCGAGAGCCTCGTCTAACGATGTATACTCGTAGGCGTCGGCAAGATATTCGTCGGCAAGTAATCCGTTATCATCCAAATAATTAGGTAAAATATTACCGTTCGGATCGAACCATTCATCGTTTTGTGCGTATGCACTTGCCACATTAACCGCAAGCAACAATAGGAAAATTTTCTTAATCATTATATGTACGGAATTAGATAATTGAGTATGCAAATATATAACAAAAACTATTTTCTCACCCAGAGTGTTGCCTGTCATTTTAAATATTTAACTTTTTTAACTGTTTTTTTTACATTTTAGGGGATTATTTCATTTAATTTGTCATACTTAAAAACTTAATCTTAAACACCATGAAAAAAATAGCTTCACTTCTGCTGCTTGCCACCTTACTCCTAAGTGCATGCCATAAAGACGACAAGGACGAACCAGTTCCAATTAACCACCAGAAAAAAAACTACACCATCCACCGCTTTGTTTGGGAAACAATGCGCGACTACTATTATTGGAACTCCAATATTCCTGCGCATCTAGACTTCTCAAAATTCAACACTCCCAAAGATGTGTTTGAGTATTATCTTTACCCCGAAGATCGTTTCTCCGCTATTATGAACAACTATACCGAAGCCGACAACCATCTCAACAATATATATGTTACCGACGGTATCTATTACCTTTTAGGTACAGACCGATTAAATAGCGACAATGTGGTTGCATACGTACAATATGTCTACAAAAATTCGCCTGGCGAGGCAGCTGGTATAAAGCGCGGCGATGTGATTACCAAAGTAAACAAACAAATCCTCAACACAACGAATTACAAATCATTATTAAGCCTTGATTCGTACACACTTACATACTCTAAGCTATCAGTTCCAAACGGAATGTGGGCGGCTCGTGAATATTACGACACCGAATACACATCGCCCCTAATCACCAAAAAGAGCATGGATATCGACCCTGTGCTGCAAGTTTCTACACACGAAATCGACGGCCACAAAATTGGATATTTCCTTTACGATAGTTTCGACGATGGCACCGAATCTCTTACACAGGCTTTTAAAAAGTTCCAATCAGATCAGATTACCGAACTTGTTTTAGACTTAAGGATAAACGGAGGCGGATATATCTCTACTCTCGAAAAAATAGCTTCTATGATTGTACCTGCCGGCAACGAAGGTAAAATCTTAATTCAAACCGAGGTCAACCCCATTCTTGCAAAAATGCTAAAAGAAGAAAACCAAGATCCTAACTCTTATTTTTCGGCTCAAGATACCCATCTCAACATCAACAAGCTCTATGTGCTAACATCATACCAAACGGCATCTGCAAGCGAGGAGTTAATTTCTGGTCTTCAACCCTATATGGACGTGGTACTAATAGGTACACCTACTTACGGCAAATACACCACCAATTTGCTAATCAACGACAATTACGACCAAGGCTTTGATAGCGATGGAATTAACTATTCAGAATGGGCGCTTTATCTTGTGGTAGGAGTTTGTAAAAACTCTGCTGGCGAAATGAATTTTAAAGACGGATTTACTCCCGATTACTTGCTTCCCGACTTTTTTGAAAGTTCGCTCGGCAATGTAGAAGAACCTCTTTTTGCAAAAGCCATTTCGCTTATCACAGGCAATCAAGCTCCTATAGCCAAACGTGCCAAAATAGCAACCGCCAATGATTATTCCTTTATCGGTGCATTAGAAAAGCCATTTTATAAACAAAACTTAACTATCAAACGCCCTAACACCCTCCAATAAACTTTTTGAATTGGTCGCTGTATACATCGGTAACGCGTACTACCTCGTCGCCGATGTATATACAGTTGTTTTTATCTACCGAGCGTATCTTATTGATAGCCACTATATAAGAACGGCTTACACGGACAAACTTGTCGGCAGGCAACATCTGCTCAAGGTTTTTCATGGTCATAAGCGAGATGATAGGCTTGCGTCCGCTATCGAACACAAAGCGCACATAATCCTTTAAGGCACAGATATATAATATTTCTGACGTATCAATACGCACTAGCAAAGAGTCGCTCTTGATAAAGAAATTGTCGCTATTGGCAGGAGCTGACACCGCAGGAGCAGGGGCAGGTGCGGATGTTTCTGACGCATTTTTCATCTCGTACCAATCCACACATTTCTGCACAGCTTTGAGAAACTTGGCGTAACTGATGGGTTTGAGCAGATAGTCGATGGCGCTCACATCGTAACTGTCGAACGCATACTCCTTGTAGGCAGTTGAAAACACTATCTTAGTCTCCGGCGGCACCATCTTCGACAACTGCATACCGTCTAAATCCGGCATCTGGATATCAAGGAAAAGCACGTCGGGAGGATTCTGCTTTATCACCTGCACAGCCTCCACGCTGTCGGTGTATCCGCCCACAAATTCCAGGCTTTGTGTGCGTTCAATAAAACTCTGCATAAGCCTCACTGCTGGCGGCTCGTCGTCAATAACCATGCATCTTAGTTTCATAAATCAATTTGTTTTTAGTTTTCCACAAAATTATAATTTTTTGCTTTATTTTGCAATATTTTCAGCACCGTATTACGTTAAACAAACAAAAAAAAGAAAAACATGAAAAGACTGTTCGCATTAATACCTTTATTTATAGTATTTTCCGTATCTGCCCAAGTAGATCCCGAAATTGAACATGAAATACGCCAATCCGTAAAAATATTGGAACAGGCCCGCAACGCCGAAAACGATTCGCTACGAATAGTTTTAGCAAATCAGTTTGAAGATACTTTCGTGAAGTTATTGGGCAATGACGAAAAACTGTGTTATTCATTCGACAGCATCCAGCCTGTGTCGGTATTGAAAAGTCCCGACAATAAGTTCAGGATTTTCACATGGGGACTGCAGTTTTCTGACGGCAGTTACAAATACTACGGCATAGTAGAGATAAATGTGTACGGCGATGTGGTGATTCTCCATCTCGACGACCAGTCAGAAAGCACTTCCAACCCCGCTACTGCCAATATGCAGCCCGACAACTGGTACGGTGCTATATATTACGAGCTAGTGCAGTTGGGCGGTAAAAAAAGCAACATCTACGCCCTCGTAGGATGGGACGGCGGCGACCTCTTTGTAAACCGCAAAGTATTAGAACAGGTACGGGTAGAACTCGACAACGGCGGCAAGATATTTTTCGGCGGACACTTTGTCGACGAGAAAAAGCGCAACTGCGAAAGGTTGATATTTGAATTTACCGAACGCGCAGTTATGAGCCTCCGTTACGACAAGAAACTCAAAATGTTTGTAGCAGACCATCTCACAGCACCTTCTGAATACAAGGGCAACACAAAATTCATGGGTCCCGACGGCAGTTTCGACGGTTACATGTACGACAAAGGGTACTGGATCTACTTACCCGACGTGGATGTAAAGGCTTCGAGATTTTAGTTATGCTCTTGCAACTCAACCTTATCCCTAACTTTTAGAATCAAAAGCGTAATATCATCGCGCTGCTCGGTGCCGGTGGAAAAACTATCAAGAATACATTCCATCTTTTGTTTCTGAATGTCAGGAGCGAAAGACGACACGCTATTTACAGCCTCAATAAGACGTTTGCGTCCGAACCTTGCACGGCTGGTATTGTTTAAATCAATGATACCGTCGCTGTACATATAGATAGTGTCGCCAGGAATAATCTCAAACACCTGTTGTGTAAACTGCGGACGGTCAGACTGTCGGCGGAATCCTCCGGCAATAGAGATACGGTCGGCAGGAATCATCACACACTCGGAGCTGTTGTGCCTGCTGAACAGTATCGGGCATTTGGCTCCGGAATAAACAAACTGATACATATTGCCTTCAGCGTCAACATCAAACCTGCACAACGACATATCCATGCCGTCTTTGTTTTCGCCGTTGTCTTGCTTGAGCATCTTGGCTGTGGTTTCCGACACTTGTGCCAGTATGTCCATAGGTTCGGTTATCTTCATTGTTTGCACCACTTCGCGCAATATCTGGTTGGATATCAAACTCATAAACGCGCCCGGCACACCGTGACCCGTGCAATCCACCACTGCGCTGAATATCATAAATCCATTGTCGGATTTCTCCACGCACTGCCAAACATAGTCGCCCGACACAATATCTTTTGGACGGTCGATAACTTCGGCATCGAAATAGAGCTTAAACTCTTCGATCTGAGGCAGAAACAGTTTTTGAATGGTTTTGGCATAGGATATACTGCCGTTGATGGCGGCATTCTTGGACGCTATCTGCGAATATGCGTCTGCTTTTTCAATCACAATCTCGCTATAAGAGGCTATTACTTTGAAAATAGCTATGTCGTTTTTGGTGAAGGCGTTTTCGTTGTGGCTGTTGATAATCATAACGGCGCACACCTCGTCGGCATTAAAAAGCGGAATTCTCACGCATGTGCGGTAGCCTAACTCTGCCAGAAACGGTGTTACTTCGTAATCAGAGGAGTTGTCGGCAACAATTTCTTGACGATTGTGGAAACATGTAAAGGTGAGAGGCTCGGTAAGTTCAGAAAGTTTTTCATCGTCCAGATGGTAAATCTCGTCATTTTCAATATATGGCGAAAACTCCACAATGCTCGGATTTTTGGTACGCTTGCAGATACACAAGCCGCATCCTGCCAAGGATACCACCTTATTATTATACACCTTTTGCAAGATCGACTCGATATTGGTAGAGCTTGAAATATGCTTGTCGAGCTCGCTAAGGGCTAAGAGCCTCTGATACGACTGCTGGATAGCCTCGCGACTTGAATGGAGCTGGTTGTTTTTCTCATAAAGTTCGTCGCGCTGCGATTGTATCTCTTCTTTCTGCTGCATCATCTCCTCGTTGCGCTGTTCGAGCACTGAGTTGAGGTTTACGAGTTCCAAAGTGCGGCTGTCTACAATCTGTTCCAACTCTGTTTGACGGCGGCGCATACCCCGTACACGCAACACGTGTATAAGCCAAAACAGCAGAAGTCCAAGCAACACTAAACATGCTATCGCGCCCTTGGTCTTGTACCACGGCGGAAGTATCCTGATTACCAATGTGCGCTCCTCGCTTCGTATACGGTCGGAATTCTCGGCTATCAGACGGAGGGTATATACTCCAGGATTGAGATTTGTGAATCCCAATTCGCGCCGAGTGCCGATGTCTGTCCAGGTGTTTTGATATCCGTCGAGCCGGTAGAGTATTTTAATGTTTTTGCCATAGAGATAATCAAGCACGGTAAACTCAAACGAAAATGCAGTCTTGTCCCAGTCGAATTCCAAACTATCGGTGCAGGATATCGACCGCTTGAGTATAGAGTTGGCGGAATCGGGATATACCTTGTTGTAACTTAGCAAAAGACTTGTAATTACTGGTTTCGCAACTTTGGTAACAGCCTGTATTTCAGGTGCGCTAAAATATACCACACCGTCGTGAGTGCCAATATATATAGCACCTTTTTTAGAAACGCAAACAGCATGACGCTCAAAACTGGTGGAGAGAAGTCCGTCGTCGGTATCGTAAAGCCTTGTTACTTTGTTAACTTCGGGATTAAATTTAAGTATGCCGTTGTTGGTGGTGATCCACAAATCGTGACTCCAATCTTCTATAATATTGGAACAAATATCGTTTTTGATAGCATTGTCGCCTGTGTAATGGGTAAAGATGCCGTGCATAATGTCGAACTTGTCGATACCGGCAGGAGTGGCTACCCAAACGCGATTGTGCGAATCGTACAAAATATCGTTCACCGCATTGTGTGCTATACTATATTGAGACCCATAGCTATAAGCATAGTTTTCAATAATATCATGGTTTGGATAGTAAACATACAAACCAGAGTATGTACCCACGAGGATAGTGCTGTCGGGACCCTCGCAAAGGCACGTGCCATACATGCTTACCGGCTCCACAAGTCGCGAATCGCACAAAATACGGGTGAATTGTTTCGACTTCGGATCAAACCTAAGCAAGCCGGCGCCATTGGTCAGCACCCAAATACGGTCTTGACGGTCGATCAGTATGTCGGCTATAAAGTCGCTGGTAACGCCTTTGATAGTGTTTACCAAACTATACGACTCAGAAACCTTATGGTCGCGGCTGAGCTTGTGAAGAGGATTGTTGTAACCTCCTGTCCAAAGGTTGCCCTCCTTGTCGTATGCCATTGCCAGTATCGACGACGACTTCATATGGCTGTTTGGCGAATCTTCGGTAAACACTCCGCTGTTGCGGGAGCTCTGTCCGTCCCAAAAAACTATGCCGCCGCCATCGCTACCTATTGTAATAAGTCCTTCAGGAGACAGTGTAATTGCCGTAATCTGGTTTTGTCGAAGAATACCGGAGTTTTCGGGATAGCTGATGGCGTTGAATTTAAGAGGATTATTCAAACTCATGAACGAGATTCCATGCCAAGTGCCAAACCACATAAGCGAATTGCTGTCTTCGTATATGGTGTTAACAGTAACGCTGTTGAGCCTGCGCAGCGACAACTGGCTGTGGTCAGATTCTATCATACTTACACTCTTGTCCTTAAGATTTACTAAGAAAAGCTCTTCGGCATTGGTGCCTATCCATACATCGCCATTGTCGCGCTTAAAGAATGTCTTGATGCTCTTTGGCATATGCTGTCCTTCGATATCTTCTACAAGAGTAACGCTTTTATTATTTACGTCGATTTGGTAAATGCCTGCATAGGTTCCCAGCCACACCTTGCCGTCACCCAAGTTGAGAAAAGCGTTGGTCTCCACAAGGGGGAACGGATATTTGCTTTTACATTCGAGCGAATCCAAAAGGTTGCCTTCAAAATCCACATGATAAATAGACGAAGCGTTCCTGTCGACAGCCCAGATGGTGTTGTCATCGTCTACAAAGCATGATTTGACATTTCGGTGCGAAAAAAAATCATAAGTACAAGCCTCAAACACCTTATTGGTTTCATTGAAGACATAGAGATAGCCGTTGCTGCTAAAAAATAGCAAACGGTTGTCGCTTGTAATGAAGATTTTTTCCACACGGGAAGTAGATATTATCTCACCATCATGGCTGATATAATAATTAATAAGGCGTTCGTTCTCAATATCATACTTAGACATTCCATGGTCGGTGGCAATCCAGATGTCGCCAGACGAATCGGTCTTAAGGTCAATAATACTAGATCCTTCGAGAGTTATGGAATCGTTGATGTTAGAAATAGGCACAAACGACTGACCATCATAACGCAGCAAGCCCGTCTGTGTGCCCAACCATATAAAGCCGGCACCATCTTCGGTTATCGCGGTTACAACATCATTGTTAAGACCATTTGCTTTGTTGAGATTATTAAACCTATATTGGCATTGAGCATCCACATAGGCAGCCACAAACACCAGCAAAATAGTCAATACTATAATATTTAGTTTCCTTCTCATTTATCTCTAGAATACCACTATTGCAAATATACTGATTTTTAACAAATAGTGTTGTCGTTTACATGTTAAATTTATGTATTATTATCTATTGCATTTATCGATATCATTCATCCTTAACCGCTAATATGACATTTTGTCATTGACTAAATGTCGCATAACTGACATTTTGACAGAAAAATAGCCCGTTTTCTGCGTTGGCATGCAGTTTGAAAAATTGATTTGTGAAATGTCAAACCAATTAAAACTTAGAATATGAAATCATATAACTATTTAAATACGGAGGCAAATATGTTGCAAAGATTATTAAATTCGGACTCCATTTTCGACAATGGAATTTTCAATCCTTACTACCAGAACAAAAAACAGTTCTGCATTCCGGCTGTAAACATCAGCGAAACCGACACCGACTTTGTAATCGACATGGCCGCCCCGGGATACGAGAAAAAAGATTTCAAGGTGAATATCCTGCGCGACGAGCTGTCGATAGAGGTGGAACGCGAAACACAGACCGAGCAAAACCGCAAGTCTGACGTTTACCGCAGAGAATACTCATACGGATCTTTCCGCCGCTCGTTCACACTGCCTAAGGATGTCGACACGTCCGCTATTTCGGCTTCTTACGTCAACGGTATCCTCACTATCAAAGTACCTAAGGCGGCTCATCAAGACACCAAGACTTCGGTAGAAATCCAATAAGCCACAGTGCTTAATCTCTCAAAAAAGCGGCGCCGCCAAGGTTCCGCTTTTTTTGTATTGTCAACATTCAATCTCTTCAAATTCAAAATGCATGTCGCACAGTTGCGAAAAACGGATGCCAGACTTATGCATGTCGGTGTCGTCCGACTCGTAGCACCACTTTATCGTCAGGGCGGTTTTCGAACTGTTTTCTTTCAACATGTTGAGTATCTTGGTTATAATTTTTTCGCTCGATGTGTTAAAGTACGAAAACGCAAATTCAAACACGGTTTCGGGATTTGGGTCTTCGCAATACTTCTTTATCCATTCAACCACAGGCTGGTAAAACCTGAGCGCGTCGTCGGGATAGGAGTTTTCGGATATGCGAAACACTCCGTTGTCTTTGTCTAATGTTACTGAGGGAGTTTCTTCGGTGTGTTGAATAATTAGTTTTTCCATTTTTTTGCGTAATGAATAACAGATTAATTGTTTCGTAGTTGAATAGTATATTTAAAAAGAGAATAGTCGTTGTCAACTTTTTCAAAAGAGTATTCGAGCGGGTTTTTGCTCTTGATCCGCATCTCAATAAAGCCAAGTCCAGCCTCTTTGTTTGTGGTCATGCGGAAATCAAACAGGCGTTCGTTGTAATAATCTTCGCGCTCCTCGTCGGAAAGCGAGTTGATATAGTCTATTTTGGCTTTAAGCTTTTCTATAGAACTGTTTGCGATATAATTGATAGTGGTAAGTTCGTTGCAGCCATTGTTCTCGGCTATATAGAAAATACCTTTGCTACCTTTTATGCCATCGAAATCCACATCACCATGATGAATAATGTTTTGAAGCATCTCCACCATCAGGCTGATGAGCTTTTTGCGCGAATTGAGTGTGTCGCCACGGTTTTTCATTATCTGAATCAGGCTCAGGAGGCTGTCCTGGTCGAACACCGTGCTGTAAATTAGCAGCACATTGTTGTCGATAATAAACTGGTGGAGGTCGGTCATATATTTGAGCGAGTATACCGAATCGTCGGGCGGCTCAGGAGCTTCGCTAAGGGTGATTGTGTTGATGCTGCTGTGCAGATAGAAATACGACATCAGGTCGCTGATTTGTTTCAGGGCGTATTTGAGCTTGTTGCCCGACTTGCGAGCCATCTCGATAAGGCCGAGACCAGCGCCGCCCTTCGACGACAGCTGTCCGTTGCTGAGCACCTCGCGGTAGAATGCGTCGAGTTCCTCCTGGTCAAGATTGTTGATTTTGTCGAGCTTGCTGCAGAGCGATTCTGTCTTGGCGTTTTCGATAACGTTGCCGGTGGTGATGTAGTAATGCTCGCTTCTTTTTTGAATGCCGAAAATGGCTGTCTCCTCTGGCTTGTAAGGCTCGTCTTGATGGCGTGAGATATTCTGAATGCTCTCAACCATAATGTGGAACACTCGCTTCTTGATTTTCGACGAGATATGGTCTTTGTCGATATTTTTTTCGGCAAGCGAGAGAATCTGATGAGAGAGGCTCTGCGTAAACTCACCTCTATAAAAGTAGTGCAGGTCCTCGTTGACTGTCGACTGCATCAGTTCCAATAT
Organism: Bacteroidales bacterium; assembly: GCA_017960885.1. Taxonomy (GTDB): domain Bacteria; phylum Bacteroidota; class Bacteroidia; order Bacteroidales; family UBA3824; genus UBA3824. The sequence goes on along the minus strand of JAGCYI010000008.1, from coordinate 28,860 downwards.
AAAATCACGCTCTGACATGTGGCTCTGTGGTTTGTTGTTGGTGTTATAATGTATTTCTGACAAAATTTCAGTGCATTTACCGTGCCATTCGACACCGTTTTAAAATTTTTGTTAAAGGTACGAAATTATCAAATACGTGTCAAGTTTTTTTGAGAAAATTTGTTGTTTTTAAAAATAGTTGTACTTTTGCGGTGGTAAACAAGACTATATTATGTATAACAATGTATCATATATTCCCGTCGTGGTCGTACCGCATAGTTAATTGCGGCGGGATTGATTACGCATATTAAAGCCGCACCTTATAAATTGGAGCGGCTTTTTTATTAAAAACAAAACTTTATGAGATACAACAACATATCAGGAGCTGAAGCCATCACGCTCGCCCTCATTGCCGAAAACGTGGACATTGTGTTCGGCTATCCGGGCGGCGCCAACCTGCCTATTTACGACCAGTTTTACAACTACGAGAAAAAAATATCGCATATACTGCTGCGTCACGAACAGGGCGCGGTGCATGCCGCCGAGGGATACGCCGAGGCGTCGGGCAAGGTGGGCGTGTGCATGGCCACATCGGGTCCCGGAGCTACCAACCTGCTCACCGGCATTGCCGACGCTATGCTCGACAGCGTGCCTATCGTGTGCATCACTGGTCAGGTAAACTCCGAAGATTTGGGCTACGACGCGTTTCAAGAAACCGACGTGGTGGGTTTCTCAATGCCTGTGACCAAGTGGAACTATCAGATTACCACCGCCGACGAGATTGCCGAAACCATCGCCAAGGCTTTCTACATTGCCCGCAGCGGTCGCCCCGGTCCTGTGTTGCTGGATATTACCAAAAATGCGCAACTATCTATCATAAAGGAGTTTGAATATCATCAATGCACCAAGATAGCCAACTATCATCCCAAATGGAAACCCATCGTGGAGAAGATAGACACCGCCGCCGAACTGCTCAACAATGCCGAGCGTCCGTTTATGGTGGTGGGACACGGAGCGTTGATCTCCAAATGCCGCGACGAGGTGCGCACCCTTGCCGAAAAGCTCAACATCCCCGTAGGCTGCACGCTCAAGGGTCTCACGGCGTTTTCGAGCGACAGTCCGCTCTTTGCCGGAATGGTGGGTCTGCACGGCAACTACGCCGCCAACATGATGACCAACGAGTGCGACGTGCTGCTGGCCGTGGGTATGCGTTTTGCCGACCGAGTTACTGGCAACGTGAAGAAATACGCGCCCAAAGCCAAAATTATACACATCGACATCGATTTTGCCGAGCTCAACAAGGTGAAACGCGCCTACGTGCCTATCAATGCCGACGCCAAATCAGCCTTGAAACTTATCAACGAGCGCATCCGACCCAAGGAGAATCCCAAATGGGTGGAAAAAATATCATTCTACCGCAACATTGAACATACCAAAATAATCGACCACGACCTCGACCCCAATGCCGAAGAGCTCCGTATGGGAAGGGTTGTGGACGCAGTTTCGTCGCGTCTGCCGATGGGCGCGGTATGCGTTACCGACGTGGGACAAAACCAGATGGCTGCGGCTCGGTATTTCCGTCACACCGTCTCCGACTGTCTGATTACCAGCGGCGGACTCGGCACTATGGGTTTTGCGCTTCCGGCTGCTATTGGCGCTGCCAACGCTATACAAGGCTGCAACATTGTGGCGTTTATGGGCGACGGCGGTTTCCAGATGACTATGGAGGAACTTGGCGCTATTATGCAATACCGTCTGCCAATCAAGGTTATCATACTGAACAACAAATATTTAGGAATGATTCGCCAGTTGCAGGATCTTTACTACAAGGGACACGACTATTTCAAGGAGTTGCAAAACCCTGATTTTGTGAAGATTGCCGCCGCATACGACATTCCCGGCTGCAGAGTGTCCACACAGTCAGAGTTGGAAAAAGCCGTTGAGGACATGCTCACCACTCCTGGACCGTTTCTTATTGAGGCTCAGGTAGAAAAAAACACCAACATCTACCCCGTAATCAAGACCGGCGGAAGCGCAGGCGACCAAGTTTTTGAACTACCTAAAAATCAAGAATAATGAAAAAGAAATACACCTTTTTAATATATACCGAAAACCACATCGGACTTTTGAACCGCATCTCGATCATCTTTACGCGGCACAAGGTAAATATCGAAACCCTCAACACGTCGTCGTGCGTGCACGAGGGTCTGCACTCGTTTGTCATCACCATCATTTCCACATTGGAACAGGCCAAGCACCTTGCCAAATGTATCGAAAAGCAGGTGGAGGTGGCCAAGGTGTTCCTCTACCGCGAAGACCAGATAATATCGCAGTGCCTCGCCCTCTACAAGATAGCCATCGACAGCAAGGATACCCTCCGCCGCATCAAGACCCTTGTAGACACTTGGAACGTGCGTATTTTTGAACAGGAAGAGGAGTTTGTGGTTCTCGAAAAAACCGGCACGCAGGCCAACCTCGAAATGTTCCTCAAGAACAACCTCCGCGACTTCGACGTGCGTGAGTTTGTGCAGTCGGCAAGGATTATCGTCACCAGGCCTATGGGCAAGCTGCAGGATGTTTTGGCAAGAAGAGACGAGGCTGAGGAGAGGGAATAAGAAAGCATCCCTGATTAATAAATGGTTGTCGAATAAAAATTTCCCTCAAAATCTCTCCTCTTTAAAAAATTATCTCTACTTTTGTGCAAACGAAAATACATAACAAACCAAATAATAAAATACAGAAATGGCAAAGATGAATTTTGGCGGTGTTATCGAAAATGTGATGACCCGCGAGGAATTTCCTTTGGAAAAAGCACGTGAAATCTTAAAAAACGAAACCATCGCCGTAATTGGATACGGTGTACAGGGTCCCGGACAATCGCAAAACCTCCGCGACAACGGTTTTAATGTAATTGTTGGTCAACGCGCCGGCAAAACTTTTGAAAAAGCCAAAGCCGACGGCTGGAAACCCGGCGAAACACTTTTCTCAATTGAAGAGGCTTGCGAAAAAGGCACTATTATAATGTGTCTTCTTTCAGATGCCGCTGTAATGTCGGTATGGCCTACTTTGAAAAAATATCTCACAGCTGGCAAATCGCTCTATTTCTCACACGGATTCGCCATCACTTGGAGCGACCGCACAGGCGTGGTTCCTCCAAAGGATATCGACGTTATAATGGTTGCCCCCAAAGGTTCGGGCACATCGCTCCGCACAATGTTTCTCGAAGGCCGCGGCTTGAACTCTTCTTACGCAGTTTATCAGGACGCTACCGGCAAGGCTCTCGAAAAAACTCTCGCACTCGGTATCGGTATCGGTTCGGGCTACTTGTTCGAGACCACTTTCCAGCGCGAGGCTACATCAGACCTCACCGGCGAACGCGGTTCGTTGATGGGCGCTATCCAGGGTCTTCTCTTGGCTCAATACGAAGTGCTCCGCGAGAATGGTCACTCTCCCTCTGAGGCTTTCAACGAAACAGTTGAGGAACTCACACAGAGCCTCGGACCTCTCTTTGCAAAGAACGGTATGGACTGGATGTACGCCAACTGCTCTACCACAGCACAGCGCGGCGCACTCGACTGGTTCCCCCGTTTCCACGACGCCATCAAACCCGTGGTTCAGAAACTTTACGAAAGCGTAAAATGCGGCAACGAGGCTCAGATCTCTATCGACGCCAACTCTAAGCCCGACTATCGCGAAGGTCTCGAAAAAGAGCTCAAGGCTCTCCGCGAAAGCGAAATGTGGCAAACAGCCGTAACAGTACGCAAGCTCCGCCCCGAAAACAATTAGAATAATTAGTTGTTTCCATAGACTATCCGCAGCCAACCATTTTATATGGAAGACTGCGGATTTTTTTATCCCGCTATGGCAATAAAAAAAAGACCCGCTATTTTTCAATAACGGGTCTTACTCCTTTAACCACTATTATAAACTTATGAAAAAGTTTATAAATTCTCAAAATACCCTGTAGCGAGACCCGGGATTGAACCGGGGACCTTATGATTATGAATCATACGCCAATATTACCGTAAAGGTAATTTGGAGGGGGCGGAACTGTCGCCGATGAGCGGAGCGAAACACGGCGGAACTGTCGCCGATGAGCGCAGCGCAGCGCGGCGGAACTGCCGCCGATGGCGGAGGCTGCGGCGCGGACGGAACGCCCAAGGCGGCGCGAGGTATCGAGCGGACAGCGAACGGACGGCGAGAAAAAAAAATGCTCCACTTGCGGAGCGGAGCGAAGCACAAGCGGAGCAAAGAAAGAGTAATAAACTGAGTAGTAAGACACTTAATAACGCTCGTAATGTTCGTTAGTTGGTTGGGCGGTTCTGTTTTCCTTGTTGTCGAGTAGCGGACAGTCACGGAAATGCGGACACGATTTTATTAAATCATTCATACGAAACAGTTCTAAACGTACTTCATTAAGTTCTGACTTTAACGGAGCAACAACGGATTTGAAAAGAATATCCATCTCCATTGAAATATTGCTTAGTTCCTTTGTTCGTGCGTCTGCAATGCTCTCTCGGTGCTTTCCTCGGAGTTGTACGAGAGTAACAACAAACGAGCCACCAAGTAAAGCATTTAAAATCAGTGATATTATTGCCGTCCAATCCATAAATTAACTATCTTTGTGAGTGTTAAGCGGTTTTCATAGCCTCGTAGCCTTCAAGAGTCTCCTCGAAATAGGGTTTTTCGGCTGCTTCAACGATGTTCTTTTTTTGCTCGTCAGTAAGAGCCTTTACCACCTGTCCCGAAATGTAGTCCTTGATGGTTGCGTGTGGGTAATAGTAGCCGTTTTCGTCTCGCTGCTGTGCGTGGTAGGCTTTTTCGATTTCCTCAGTGGTGAGCACTGCGGAAATAACCTCTGCGCCTTTTGCGGTGCTGTCATCTTTGAACCACGCCCAAATGGCGTTGGCTGCACGGGTTAAGTTAGCAAATTTGACGGTTTGGATCTTCTGAGTTTCAGTCATAAAACCTGACCATCCTTTTCTGATGCAGCCAATAAACTGCTTGCCGTTGCGGGTAAAACCATAATGCGCCTTACCGTTTTCGATAGAGCCGGACACGCTCGTTAAAATACGTCCTTGTGCTGATGCCATAATCTATAACATTAAAGTGAAACATAAATAAATTGTCGATGCAAATATAAAGATATGGATTATTGAACTGCAACACATTACGACAATGAAAACGAAAAGAGCACAAGGCAAAGAACAAAAGATTTATATGAGAGACATAGCGAAATGGGCGGAGGTTCACCGCATCACGCTATGGCGGTGGCTTCGTCCTCATCGGGCGCGGCTCGTGCGGATGGGCTACCGACCCGGTAAACCACTCCCCTCTCGGGTAGTTGATTATATTTGTGATTGGTTTGTTATCTATACGACATTTTGACATATCCACAGAATAAGGGAGGAACACACGGCGAGAGCCGTTTGTATTCCTCCCTTATTGGTTGCAGAAAGGTTGCTAACTGTCGTAATGACCGTAGGCGGAGAGAACAAGCACATAAACAGTGTCGCCGTGGATTTCATAAACAAGTCGGTGCCGCTGTGTAATGCGGCGCGACCACGTGCCTTGTTTGTCCTCGCGAAGCGGCTTGGGGATGCCGCTGCCCGTGGTCGGGTGCTCTTCGAGTTCAGCCAATAGGCGCAAAAGTTTTTTGTATGCGGATGGCTCTTTCTTTCTCAATGTTGCGATGTCGTTGTAGGCATCTTGGGTGAAATCAACTCTGTACTTCATTTTGCAAACGTGTAAAGAATTGATCAAAAGTTTCGTCTTCTCTCTTGGTGTACACCTCGCCGCGCTGCGCTTGACGGCGCGAGTGGTCGAGTTTGGCAAAGAACTGTTCCTTAGTCATTGCCGTTGGGTCGGGTTTCTTGGTGGTAAGGCTTTTAACAAATTCGAGGATTTGGGCGAGAATGTTCTCATCGTCTGCAAACTGGTCCACCTCTCGTGTAAGTTCGGCTCTTAATTGTATTGCTGTCATTTCGTTGTAATTTTTTGTTATGGAGCAAAGATAAAGAAAATTTTATGATTGGCAAATTATTTTCCTACTTTTAGGAATTAAGGGCGGCGCGGGGGAACGCCGCCCGGTGGATTACCAACGTATAGTTATATCGGAAACATCTTTTGGAAAGTAGGCGGTAAGACCATCGCCGAAATCAAAATAATAAATTTCGTGAAGTGGTTTGATATTATACTCGTGGCCGAAAGCCTTAGCGAGTGCCAACGGGTCGAAATCATCGCCTTGCATAGTATCAGCACGAAACCACATATCAAAGCATTCAAAATAATAATGACCGCAGTATTTATAAATACCATCATACAGGCGTTTACCGTACATAAATAGGAACTGTTCCCACTTTTCGCGGTTGTCGATAGAAATTTCGTAAATAACTGCTGCAATTTTAACTATACCTTTCATAATTCAAATAGTTTTAATGTGTTTAACTTATTGATTAACTGTGTTTTATGTTTCACGTGGAACGCTAACAACTTACTATCAAGCACTTAGCACCCGAGGCGGAAACAATTTTTTTTGCTGCCCCTTTCATAAAAGAATAAGGGGCAGCAAAGAAAAAATCTGAAACTTTATCGGGGTGTTTTTGAAAAAGGTGAAGCGGGAGCGAAACCACCGCTAAAAGAGATACGAAGCGTAAGGCGGAGTATGAACAAACACCCCTACAATATAAGGCTTTTATTTGCCACCTGCAAAGGCGTGACGGATTGGCAGAGCCACATCGGGCGCGGCTTTTGCCGTGGTAAACAAAAGCGCGGCAACGCCGCACCGCTTGAACTGTACCGCCTATACCTTGCGACCGCTCAACCTGAAATAAAGGGTGGGATGGGTGGGAATATGAAGGCGCGGCGGAGGCGCTGTGCGCTGTGCTCCGGTGGTGGGAACATAGGCATTATTTTTAAAATCTTGCGTTAGCGACCTTATAAAAATGGCAGAGCGGAGCGGAGCCGGCAAAAAAAAAAAATGCCGTTATGTGTAGCCACCGCATACAGCGCCGACAGCGCGGACGCGCCCAACGGAGCACGGAGGAACACGCCACTAAATAGCGGAGCGATAAAAAGGCGGCTTGCCGCACCTTTTCGAGGTGTGGAGTGTGCCGGGAGTGCGGGCTGAGGGTGTGCGGCGGCTCTGCAAATACCGTGCAAGGCGTGAGCCTGACAAACGCGACAAAGGAGCGTATGGCGCGGTATATGCAGCCGCAAACACCCGAAGCACCTTATTACCGATTACCGCAAAGTCGGGCAAGGTCTTAAACCGAGGCAAGGAACGCCGCCCCGGTTTAAGGGTGCGCCCGCGTGTGGTAAACATAGAAAGTGCCTGTTGGAACAAAGGGCACAGCCTTATATTTGCCGAAGGCTGAGCACTTGCAACAGTTCGCACTTTTGCAGCAAAGCGGAAACAGTGCGGACTATTGCGGGGGCTATGCCTAAGGCTTTACATCAGACTTTCAAAGAACGTTTATAAACCGGGTACGCATTACGTTAACGCAAAGCGTTTAACGCATTACGTACCAAAAAATCAAGCATTTACGCCGCTTTTATGAACGTTCGGAAAGTTAATATAATCGGGTTTAACGCCTTTTACCGTATATCCTTTACTGTTCGCATAGTATTGCAAGCGGTGACCATCACAACAGAATTTTTGCCACGTAGTGCGCATTTCAAAGGATTTGCCGCAAAGGGGACACACTCCAATTTTATAACCTCCGCTTTTGTGTGTCGCTTGTGGTGGCTGTTGTGGTTGTGGGTCTGCTGTTGTGGTTGTGGTTGGTTGTGGTTCTGTGGTCGGTTGTGGTTCTGTGGTTGGGTGCGTCGATGGGGGAAAGTTAAACCCGGCAGGGCGTTTGTGGTTGGCTGCTGCGGCTCGTGTGTACGTCTCTTTGTCGGTTTGTCTCGCTTGGTCTGCACGTGCCGCAATAACAGACATATACAAAGATTTTTCCTTTTGTAGTTCGCTTTCAATCGCTGTGCCTAACTCCTGACGTGTCTCGTCAACGTATCGATCAATAAATTCTTGTTTCTCCACTGCCTTGTCGGTATCGTGCAAAATCTTCTTGTTGTAAAATTGTAGTATCGCATTTGCAAGGACTTCGAGGATTAGAATAATAGCCACGTATATACGGTAGTCTTCGGCGGATGAGGTGGCCGCCGCGTTAGTGGCTGCCATCTCGGCGGCTTCTTCGCTATCGATTGCGGCAAGTTTCACGCGCTGCGCTTTATAAATAGAGTCGATGGCTGCGCGGTAGCGTTGCCGGAGTTGTAATTGGTAGGTTGTTAAATTGTTGTTGTTCCACGATGGGCCGATAATTGCCTCGATGTCGCTTTCGTATGCTGCTACTTTTTTAGCATCGCTTTCTTTCTGTTCTCTGCGGTCGTCCTCGAATTTTGCGCTTATATTCTGCGTCTCTTTGTGTGTGTCGCTCAATGCCAAATAAATGCCTTGACACGATATTTTAAAAGATACGGTAAAGAACATTACAGCAATTACAATGCAGCCAACGGCGGCACGGTAACGACCTTTAAAGAGCATTTTGAACGCTTTGGATGTTGATGTGTTTGTGATTAATTCAAGGCATACGAGCATAAGAACGGCGAGAACTGCCGCCGTGACATCGGCATTGGCGAAGCCGCCGATCAGGTCGGCAAGTTTGTAATAAAAGAATGCGAAGCCGGAGGCGATTGACACAGCAACAGCCGTGTATTTGAGTAAGCCAAAGGCGCAAATAAAGAGTGTGAATTCGTCTGCTGTGGGTTTCAACGTAAATTTTTTAACGCTGTTTTTGGTAATGATACCCGAAATGTTTAATTTTGCCATAAATTTCAATGATTTAAGAGTTCGTTGTAATTTCGCCGTGTAGGGTTCTTTCTTCATTTATAGCCTTGCACGGTTCTTTTTTTGTCTTGTAAATACTTTTGTTTTTCCTCCTCGGTTCGTTTTCGGAAGTAAGATTGCCCGGTTTTCTTGTCGATGTGCGAAAACACCCAAGTCACCGTTGTTGACTTGTCACGGGTGCACATATCTGCGTACTTTTGATAAGTTATTATGTCGGGTGTGTGCTTGCACTGTAAATAATACCACTGTTCGGCAAGTTGCCGCCAAGTCTTCTTATAAATACCGCTCCATTTTCGTTTGGCATTGTATAGAATAAAGCCTTGTACATCAAAGTTGTGCATTTCTTTTTCTTCTACGTATTTTTGCACGTCCTCTGCCGATGGAATTATACGACCATCGCGGACAGTTCCCAAGGTTTCGGGCGGTGTAGATTGTAAATGCTTGTCGAGTTCTTCAATTGCTTGTTTTGCTTGCTCGGGTGTGAGAGTCTCGGGCGGTTCTTGTTTGGTGGCTGCTGCGGTGAGTGCTTGACCATCGGGCGCGGTGGCTGCGGATGTAGAGTGTAATTCGGCGGAGCGCACCGGGCGCGGCGGCGCGGCTTGCGCTGCCGTTTGGGTATGCTGCGGCGGTCGGGGTGCTGCTGTTACTTTGTGCTGTCTACAATCACAGTAAAACGGTTTGCCTAAATACATACGCTTTTTAATGATGCCACACGCACACAGTTTTTTAATGATGTTGAGAAGTTGACGGCACGAACCAAAAGAAGAGCACTGCAAACAACTCATTATCATTTTGTCAGATAGCCATTTATATTGCCTCTTTTGAAAGATTTCCACCGCTCCTTTACTGTCGGCAATAAGTTTTCTAATCACGTCTAAAACGGCGCAATCTTGGATAGAAAGGGAATATAAAAGGGCTTCTTCGGTGTTAATTGTTATCAGCATTTTGCACCTCCTTTTCTTCTGTGGGTTCGGGAACTTCGACACCGCCCAAGGCTTTTGCCTGTTCGCGGATTTGTAGATGTTCGATAGTTGTCACATTACCTTTTAAGGCTTTTTGGATGGTGGGTGCTGACCTCTTGCAAATCATCTTTAATTTGCGCATCGTGCCATAAGACACAATGATAGTTGGATATTTCTTCATTTCTATTGATATTTAAAATTTTAACAATACCCGGAACGATGCCGGAAAAATAAGCGGTGCAAATATGCAATAATTTTTTACAAACAACAACTTTTATTTACTATTTTAAAAAAAAATTATATATAAAAAGAGTAGTATAGATTGCAGCGCATTTCTACGGCTTAGAATTATTTTTCGTATGCAAAGAATTATTTTTCGTTACCGTGGAAACAGTTTTCTAAACCGTGGAAAAAAATTTCCACACACCTTTTATAATATGCTCAGAACGGCAAAGTGTAAAAAATGCCGCATCGATGCGGACGGAGCAAAGCGGAGCGGAGCGCAGCGGATGGGCGCCCATCGGCGCAGCCATCACACAGCGGCGGCGGCTGCTGTGCTGCCAAAACAGTATTCATTTACTTGCTCGGCAATTCTGGACGGTTTAAAATGGTCGGGTTTGATGTATATAAAATCGATTGTGTTGGATGGTGGTGTGTGGTTAAGTGCTTGGCTTATGTCGAAAATGTCTAAATTCAACTCGTTACGTGCTATACTTGCGAATGTGTGCCGGGCGTAATAAGTGGACAGAGTAGGCGGCAAATTCAGCCACTTAGCACAAATCTTTAAGCCTCGATTAATCTTTTTTAGTAGGTTTCTTTCGGTTCTGCTGCGCTGCCACCAATCCAACCACCGCACACCCTCGGCGGCGAGGAAACGAGCGGCGAACTGTGCGGCGGTCGGATTGATACGGATGTATTGTAAAGCACGGTCTTCTCTTCTGTTGGCTGTCTTCTGTCGGTTGTATTGTAGAATATTGTCAGTTGGTTTTTTGATGTCGTAAAGGTCGCAAATGTTAATTCCGCAAAGACTAAACGATAAGCAAAAAGCATCCCGGGCAAATGCAGCCAAGGGCGGCAGATTGTCCGCTTGGGCGAGTCGCCGCAGTTCTTGAACTGTCAAATTTCTGTGCATACGGTAAAGCGAGCGGCGGAGCGGGAGCCCGGCGAATGGGTTCGGACGAGAATTTAAAAATCTTGTGCAATGGTTGTAAAGTGCTCTTAGGTCAATGCAATAAGCCTTTGCAGCGTCAGGCGACACGGTTCGCATTATCTCCTCGAAAAACTGTTGTATTAGTTGTCGGCTTATGTTCTTAACCTCGCATACTGTTGTGAAATTGCAAAAACGATTGAGGCTACGAGCGTAGCAAATAGCCGTGTTTATACGGTTGTCTGTTCTTAGACTCTCAATATATTGGCGGCTCTGTTCTTTGAAATTGATGTCGGGCAACTGCGGCGCGACTGCGGTTTCAATGTTTGAAATCTTGTCAAACATTGACATAATAAGATCTTCATTTATAGGCATAAAAAAAAACTTTGTCAGTAAGTAATTACCGACAAAGTTAATGCTTATTTGTTAAAATTATAAATATCCCGCTTCACAGCGTTTTATTTTGTTGGGTTTGGTTGGTAGTAAATAAAGGCACATTACAAGAATGTGCCTCTACTCCTTTAACCACTATTATAAACCCATAAAAGATTTATAATTCTCAAAATACCCTAGTAGCGAGACCCGGGATTGAACCGGGGACCTTATGATTATGAATCATACGCTCTAACCAGCTGAGCTATCTCGCCAACATGTCAAAATGCCTTCGTTTAAGACGGTGCAAAGGTAGATACTTTTTTTTATTCTGCAAGGTTTAAAACATAAAAATATTCATTTTTTCTCTATTTTTTTTCACAACAACAACAAAAATCTAACAATCAAACAATTATAAGAAACAAAAAACTTTAATCCCTTACTCCGGCAATACAGTTCGGTACAAAAATTGCAAAAAATAATAAAAAAAACGCGCCAAAATTTTATTATTTCGCAAATCTGTAGTATATTGCATTGATTTTTGTTTTGACAGAATTATGAAATTAAAGACGAAACTACCGTTGTTTACATCTGTTACAGTGTTGACCTCAATACTGCTGATTGCGTTGTATTCGATAAACAGTTTCCGTACCAACGCCGAGGAAGATATCCAGAAATTCCGCAGCGACGAAACAGAAATGCTTACCAAACAGCTCAAAGACATTGTAAACATAGCCTACGCAATGATAGACCACTCGTACCATTCGAGCAACGAGGTGGGCGTGCGCGAAAACTATGGTTTCGATCAAACCGACACCATCGAAGATGAGGTGGTGAAAAAAATTGCAATGAACACCCTTAAAATAACGCTCGAAAACCTCCGTGTGCTGCGTTACGGTGTTGACGGTTACCTTTGGATCAACGAATACGAACCTCCCTACGTGGTTGTAATGCACGCCTCTATGCCTAACCTCGAAGGCGACCCCCACGTATTCTATGTGGGCGATACCGACGAAAACGTGTACGACGCTTACGCCGACTGCATCAGAGCCAACAACGGCGAGGGAATCCTCAAATATCAGTTCTACAAACCTGAAACGGGTGAATGGCTCAACAAAATTTCGTTTATCAAACTCTACGAACCTCTCGGTTGGGTTATCGGTACTGGTGTGTACGAGGACTATATCGACGAACTTGTGGCCGACAAAACCAATGCGCTCAACCAACGTATCTCAACCCTTGTGGAATTTACGATTATAATAGGTATACTCCTTATATTAATAGCAACTGTGGTGTTGTACTACTTCGGAAACAGTATCACGCAACCTATCAAGATGATTGAGACACAGTTGTACCAGATGTCGCAAGGCCTTGTGGTAAAGAAACTTACCCTTAACCGTAGCGACGAAATCGGACAGATGAAAAAATCGCTCGACGCCCTTATCGACGGTTTCGCATCTTACGCCGGATTTGCCCGACAGATTGGTATGGGCAACCTCGACAGCGAATTTACACTTCTTTCTAACAAAGACAACCTCGGCAACTCACTATTGGACATGCGCGAGTCACTCCGCAAAGCCCGTGAAGAAGAGGAACGCCGAAAAGAGGAGAACAAACGCCGTCAGTGGGCAGCCGAAGGTCTTGCAGTGCTCGGCGATATTATCCGTATGGGTTCGGGCAGCGAAACACAAATGCCATCCGAATTGCTCAAAAAACTTTCGGAATACGTCAACGCACAGATGGGCGGCATCTTTGTGCTCAACGACCGCGACAAAGACGACGTTTATCTCGAACAAGTTGCCACCATCGCATATCAAAAGAGCAAATACGTTAAACGCAAGCTCTATCCTGGCGACGGTCTTGTAGGTCAGTGCTATCTCGAAAAAGAAAAAATCTACATGACCAAGCTTCCCGAAAAATACATCGAGCTACATTCAGGACTCGGCGACGCCAATCCGCAAAACCTCCTGCTTGTGCCGCTCATTATGGAAGAAAAAGTTCTCGGCGTATTGGAAATTGCCTCCACACACATTTTTGCCGAATATCAGGTAGAATTTATCGAGAGGGTTTCGCAATCGTTGGCTATTGCCATAGCTTCGTCGCGTATTACATCAACAGTTTCGCTCGAAGCCGAAGCTATTTAATCAGATGTAAAACATTATAATCACTTTTTTGAGAGCTGCAACTATCACATCTTTTGATAGTAATCTTAAAAATTGATAAAAGATGCACAAAAACAAAAAAAAACTATCCCAAAAATTTGCAGTTTATCAAAAAGCCCGTACCTTTGCACCGTTGTTTAAAACAACCACCAATAATCGGGGTATAGCGCAGTTGGCTAGCGTACTTGCATGGGGTGCAAGTGGTCGTGCGTTCGAGTCGCACTACTCCGACAAGCCGTTGAGAAAATCAACGGCTTTTTTTGTGCCCATATTCAAAAAATACCGTGCCACTCACCTTTTTATCGGCTTGCAGCACGGTAGTGTCGGTAATATATTAGGTTAAATTATGACCGTTTTTATTCCGCAATCTTTATTCCTTCCAGACGGAAACATGAGGGGCAGTCGCCTTCTATCATGTCAAACTCCTTGATTCCTTTGGGCAACGGCTTGAATGTAAGGCGGCTAGTAACCATGCCGGCGTCAATATCTGTAAATTTATTGAGTCCGATGCTCGACGATATGAGCGGGCAAGTGGTTTTACCGTCGTTGCAACGCAGCGTTGTGCCTTCGTTGATGCAGTAGTATACTGTTGACACATTTAATACAGTTGAATCCTTGTAGAGTTCCACACTTTCGAGCCACAGCCCCCTGTCGGATCTCATATCAGGATTAGAAACCACAGTCACGCCTTTTTCGGTTTTGTATTCAGGAGCAAACGCGCCAGCCTTTTTTGCAGAGGCGATTACCCAGCCCATGTCGTAACCCTGAACAATGTCCTCGATAACGCCGTCGGGATTCACCAAATAGAATGTCGGGTAACACGCTATCTTGTTGATGGCAAAAATACCGTTTTTCATATCACGGTCGTTGTAGAGCGGACTTACAAACTGCTCTTCTGCCGCCATGGTTGCAAACTGCTCAGGTGTGTCGAGCGTTAAATCTATGATTTCCAAATTCTTGTTGACTCCCCTCTGGTAGAGTACTTTGATGGCTTTGCTAAAGAGGCGGCAAGGTCCGCAATAGTATGTGCTGAATTCCAAAATATACCATTTGCCACGGTAGTCGGCGAGATGATGCACATTGCCGTCGATGTCGTAAAGGTCGTAATCTATCACCTCGTCGCCCACTGCGGGTGCTGTGCCGTGGAGGGCATAATAGAGAGCCTTACCCGCTTTAGAGTTTTTGTACTCGTCGGGGAGGTTGTTGTACATGGCATCTACTTGATCAAAATACTTGTAATCTTTGCCTTCTACATTGATTCTCCCGGTTTTGCCGCACAATTCTTCAAACATATATTTGTCAACAGGAAGGCTCTGCAATGTAGCCATTTGAATATCGTCAATCTGGTCGTAGAGGGCATTGGTTTTATCTCGATTTTGTTGTCTACCTTCCTCAGTGGTAACAGTGTCAGAGAACAGACGGATTTCGTCTCTTTGCTTATAAAGTTCTTTCACAGGATCCATCATCTTGTTTTCAAAAGCCTGACGAGGATTCTTGCTGTCGATAGTCCACATGCTCGGGCAAACTCCAGAACCAGTAACCGTGGCAGTGTATCCGTCCTGAACAAAAATTCTCATTGATGCGGAATAAAACTTATAGTTATCTTTCTGTATCAAAACATAGTACAGAGTATTATCAGTAACGGTGTCACATTTAATAGTGAACTTCCGGTCGGTGGTGTTCGACGAATCACGATAGATTGTATTGCTTTCGTGGTCGTCGGAAAGTCCCATTTCTACAATAAATCCCTCGGGGATGTCGGAGAGGTTAACCTCAATTTTGGTCTCGCCCTTCTGGCACGAAACCATTGCCGCCAATGCTGTTGCGGCGAAAAAAAGTTTCAGTTTCATTGCTTTAGTGTTTTTGAAGTTGTGTTTAATGATGTTTTGCCCAATAGACAACCAAAAAGAAAAAATATTACAGCCAAAAAGAAAAAAATTTGAAATAATATAAATATTTCTATTTTTGTAGCAACAAACATAAACTCCCAACCATATAATTTAAAACAATATGAAACACACATTATTATCCAAACTACTGATTATAGGTGTGTTGGTTTCCTCATTTATCACCGCTGAGGCGCAAAATGTGGAGACCACAATCAAATCAGTAACAGTCTACCGCAAAGGCGCAATGGTAGAGCGCACAGGCACTATAAACCTAAAAAAGGGCTCTAACACGCTCTATCTCAACAATCTCAGCACCGAGCTCGACCCCAACACCCTGCGCATCGGCATCAACAACAAAAACGCTAAAATACTTTCGGTAAAGCACGAGATAGTAGTGGCAACCGACGAAAACTTCCTCAAAATGAGCATAGCCGACGACAAACGGATAGCCGTAATTAAAGACTCGCTCGCTCATTTAAAAGCAAGACTGTCGGTAATCAACGAAGAAGAAAAACTAATCCAAAGCAACAGATCTATCAGAAATCCACAGCATGGCGTAACCACAGCCGAACTCAAGGCGATGTCAGAATTTTACAAAAAAGAACTCACCGACATTGCCAACCGCAAAATAAGCATAAACAAAAAAATTGTCAAATACAACAGCGAATTTCTGACACTTACACAAAAAAAGCATAACTCACAAAGCAACTTACAACATAAAGACAGCCGTGTGAAACTTATTATAGAATCTGACAACGCGCTATCATCTGTGCCTGTTTCATTGAGTTATCTTATTTTCAGCGCAAGTTGGGAACCTTTCTACGAAATCCGTGTGGATAAAACCGACAGACCGCTCGATTTGGTTTACGGAGCACATATCAAACAATATTCAACAGAAGATTGGAACTCTGTAAAACTCAACGTATCTACAGGCGATCCGTCAATCGGTAACGAGGCTCCCGAATTTCTTTCCATGTACCTGCCTCCCGTAAGACGCAATACTAATACAAAGAAATGGGCTCCCCCTACATCGAACTTAATATATGGTATTGTTACCGACGAAGAATACGAACCATTGATAGGAGCGTCTATCGTAGAAAAAGGTACTAATAATTATGCTATTACAGACCCAAACGGCAAATTCCAAATGACGATGGAAAACACCAACAACCAATTAGTTGTTAGTTACATAGGATACATAAGCCAAACTGTAAATCCAACAGAAAATATGCAAGTTGTATTACAAGAAGACCAAACTAACCTCGAAGAAGCGGTAGTTATAGGTTATGGAATACAAAAGAAATCTGACATAACCGGCTCAATTGTTACAGTTCAAACAGAAACTCGGAGAAAAGGTAAATACAATGAACCAGAGAAGAATATTCCGCTAGAACTCTCCGACACTCAAACTGCTACTGAATTTAAAATTGATATTCCGTATACTATCCCAAGCGACGACAATGTGTATGATGTTTCGATGCTGACATATCATATCGATGCCGACTATCGTTATGTGAGTCAACCTCGTCAATCAAGCAATGTGTTTGTGCTTGCCAATATATTGGATTTATCAAGATACCCACTTCTAAAAGGTAACGCATACGTATATTTCGACAATGTTTATCAAGGCGAGTGTGAAATTGCGCCAAATTTTGCCGTTGATACATTCTCGATTTCAGTGGGCAAGGATAATGGCATCAGCATCAACCGTCAGGCAGTTAAAGAGTTCACATCTAAGAAAATAATCGGAACAACATATAAAGTTACCAAATGTTTTGAGATTACAATTAAAAACAACAAAAACGAAACGGTAAACTTAACTGTCGACGACCAGTATCCGCTACCCAAATATTCCGACATCAAGGTAGAACTTACCGACAATGGCGGCGCAACTGTAGATACCGAAAAGGGAAAACTCACTTGGATGGTGAACCTTGCGGCCCAGGAGAAAAAAGTACTGCGGTTTAGCTACGAGGTAAAATATCCAAAGAGTTACAATTTTGCAGTAGAATAATTGCTCTCCGATTCTTCAGCTGCTTTCTGCGACTTGATACGCTTTTTGATGATTTGATAGCTGATAATTGCGGTGATTACAAACGCCGTAAGGCTGCTCAAAACAAAGAAAAGCGTATCGTGTTGATTGAGCAATTCCGACCTGTTGATTACGCTGAGCGTGGCTTTCACCACGTTTAAAAGTCCCAGCATCCATGTAACCCAGGTTACAAATATCATCAGCACGTTTGATGCCCAACTGTTGAGATGATCCTTGCCCATAATCGAGGCGTCGTTTACCACCATAAACAAAAACATGCTCACGAAAGGCAGAATCAATCCGTTGAACGCCTGGGCGGCAATAATCGCCGGCACAGGGCTTATCTGCAAAAAGCCGAGAACCACACCTACAATCAAAACCGCATAGGCAATCCATTTGAAACGTCCGGTAGAGCCAGCCGCCTCGGAATCTTTCTTGGTTTCGGTATCTTTGTTGAAAATGCTGTTGGCGGTGAGCGCTGCCGAGAGCGGAGCGGTGATGGCGCTGGTGAATCCTGCGGCAAACATTCCGAAGCCGAAGATATAAACAGCCCACTGTCCTATGCCGAGGGCGAGGGTGTCGGACAGAAGTTTGTACGAGAATTCCAGGTTTTTAATAGCCTCGGGGCTGAGTCCGCTTGTCATCTCGGTGCCCACAGCGAGTATCGCCATAGAGATAAAGCCTCCGAGAATCACAGCCACCGACACTCCTATACGCATATCCTTGATGGTAGTGCCTTTTTGCACCACGTTGGAACCCAAGAAGAGGTCGTAAGGCACAACAGTAGTTCCCACCAGACCGAGCACTATCAAACCGGCACCCGACGAAGGCAGCGACGGCACTAAGAGTCCGTGCATAATATCTTCTACGGGCGGTTGTGCAAAAGCGGCTGTGGTAATGAACGTTATGCCCATAATAAACACAAAGCTGCCCATAAAGTTGGCCATTGAGCGCAGTGATTTGAGACTGAGGGCGAGACCTGCCACAATGGCTATCGCCGCCACAATCAGTCGTTTGTCTAACCTTGGCATCACAAGCGACAGACCCTCCACCGAGCCGAGTATATTGCCGGTTTCGTATGCGGCGCAACCCAGAATGATAGCGCCCACAATAAGAATAAGCACAGGTATCTGCGCTTTCTTGCCGGCATAGTGGTGCTTGATAGATTGTCCGAGGTTCATGCCCGAATATATAGTGCTTCGGGCGCTCGCCTCCTGAAGTATAAGGCATGCGAATGTAGAAAACAAGAGCGCCCACAAAAGTTGGAATTGGAAATCAAATCCAGCTCTTGTGGCAGTGGTAACAGTACCCGGTCCTATGAAGGCGGCCGAAATAATCGACCAGAACAGGATATTGAGTACTCTGCTCTTAAATTTTGAAAACAATCCTCTTCCTTTCATACATTCGCCCTTTGTTGATGGATTGTTAGAAATCTAAAAACATTCTCTGCTTCATATATTCCATAATATCCTCCTCGTTGAGCTCGCGTTTTTTCTCGTCGCGGAGAAAATTGCCGATAACGTCAACATTGTCGCGGAACTGCTTGTAGTCGCCGCCGAGTATCTTGATAGGCTCGTTTCTACGACGGTAGTAAAAGCAAAGCTCTGCTTTGTCGAGATCAAAATTGTGGTCGGGATTTTTTTCCACCGACCAAACAGGAATAAGCGTAAGGTCATATCCTTTTGGGAATTCGCCGGAGTGCGATTCCAGATGGTTGATACGCTGCAAGCAGGAATAGTCGACAAGATGAACCTCGCCTACGGTAAAGGCGGTGTGGTCTTTAGTGTCGATATATACGCTACCGTTTTCAGCCATCATCAGTTGGCCACGGCTGTAATATGTGCCTTTGAATGTGCTTCCGCCCATGTAGAAGTCGAATCTCTCACCTTTGAGAAGTGTTCCGAAAACGAACACTCTGATGATATGAAATTTCTGGTTGTTGATCATCTTTTTGAATTATTAATATGTCGAATCTATTTTGTTATCTTGTATTACAGAAAAATTTATGCCAAATAATGTCAAAGAAACGCTTATTTATCACAAAAAAGGGGCTTATTTAAAAAAAGCCCCTAATTTCACAATATGATAACTATGTATAACAATCGTAGAACTATCGATTTAGTTGATATGGTATACAATGTTGGTTGTCAATTAATTATTCTTCGTAAATATTTTGATCTTTAGATGCTGCCAAGAGTTTCTGATATTCCTCTTCTGTCAAACCGTCCTTATAAAAGTTTATCGGGTTAACAGGGTTGTTGTTGATGCGGACTTCGTAGTGGAGGTGGGGACTAGTAGAGAGGCCAGTGCTGCCCACGAGGGCTATCACGTCGCCACGGTTAACTTTCTGTCCGGTTTCTACGAGCAGTTTGCTGCAGTGTCCGTAAACTGTCATGTATCCATATCCGTGGTTGATTTTCACAACGTTGCCGTATCCGGTTTGCACACCGGAATATATAACCGTACCACTACCCGAAGCATAAATGGGCGTTCCAGTGGCTGCGGTGAGGTCTACTCCCGCGTGAAGTCTTGAATAATGGAGTATGGGGTGGTATCTCATTCCAAAAGGAGAACCAAATCTTATGAAGTCTTTTGTTGCAATTGGCCTGATAGAAGGAATGCAGGCTAACATTTTTTCTTTTTCTTTTACGAGGCCTACCACCTCGTCAAATGATTTCGACTGAACTACCATTTCTCGTGAAATAACGTCTAACTTGTAAGCCGTCTCCACCATGGTATTTGAATTGTCGTATCCTCGGTAAATTTCGTAGCGGTCAACACCACCGAATCCGCCGCGCCTTTCGATTTGCGATACTGGTTTGGCTTCAAATATAGCCCTATACACATTGTCATCGCGGTTTTGTATTTCGGCGAGCTCGTTTTCGCATTTCAACAGGTTTTCGTTGAGGGCTGCAAACTGTTGCTTGAGGGTTTCATTTTCGTTGCGTGAATCGCGCTCGGCGGGTGAGCCTATATAATAGGTGGCTGCTGTGCCTAACCCTATGCCTAATACCGCTGAAAACGCTATTCGAGGTAATACTTTTTGATATATAAACTTACTTAACGAAAATTTTTCAACTTCAAACCTCAATGTCTTGGGGTTAAATTTGTATTTTACTTTTTTTATCATAACTGATAATTTTGGTTACTATCAAACAGGTTCTTTATTAAACCATCTTGCGTTTGACTTTAATCATGGTGCAAATTTAGGTTATTATTTTGTATTATGCAAACGTTTTTGGCAATTTTTCCTAGAATGTAATGTGACTTTTACAAATGTATTGTCCGCTTTACACATCTAACGGTCTGACTAAGTGCAAATTGTATCGTTTTGAGTAAAATATGAAAAAATACTATCTTTAACGTAAACTTAATATTAAGCCAAATAACGAACCTCTACTGCTATGTTAAAATATTACGCATTTTTTAGATGGTAAGTGTTCATAATTCAAAAAACATACCAACTATAAAAAGGTGCGCCGTTTGAAAAAAATTGCTATCTTGCGCCCCAAAAACAATTCACTATTACACAATGAAAAAGAGCATTAAAATTATTTCCGCCGTTTTGGTTGCCGGCATCGCTGTTGCCGGTGTGGTGGGATATTCATTTTATCAAAAAATCTACAATCCCAACGTGTTTGTAAAACAGGCCAAATACCTCTACATTTCCGACGATGCCGACTTCAACGAAGTGAAAGACAGCCTGTTGAAAAATTTCACCGTAAAAGACCCCGACGCTTTTGTGTGGGTGGCTGAAAAAAAGCATTATCCATCTAAAATTCACGGCGGACGTTACCGCATCACCGACGGCATGAACAACGATCAGATTGTCAACCTCTTGCGCTCAGGGAACCAGGAGCCTGTTAGGGTAACTTTCAACAACATCCGCACTATCAAGCAGTTGTGTTCGCGCATTTCGCAGCAGCTGCCTATCGACAGCACTTATTTATATACTCTGCTCTCCGACGACACCTTTTTAAATAAGTACGGGTTCGATCACGTTACCGCCAACGCGCTCTTTATTCCCGACACTTACGAATTTTATTGGAACACCTCTGCCGAAAAGTTTGTGGAGCGCATGTACGGCTTTTATCAGAAATACTGGACCGACGAGCGGAAAGCAAAGGCGAAGAAAATTGGTCTTACTCCGTTGCAGGTGAGCATTTTGGCGTCAATCGTTCAGAGCGAACAGGCTGCCCACAAGGAGGAACAGCCCATTATTGCGGGTCTATATCTCAACCGCCTGAAAATCGACATGCCGCTGCAGAGCTGTCCCACGCTTATTTACGCTATCGGCGACTTCACCATCAAACGCGTTACCAACAAGATGATCGAGACCGATTCGCCTTACAACACTTACAAGAATCCCGGGCTCCCCCCCTCGCCTATCAACTTCCCCGAACAGTCGGCTCTGGAGGCTGTGCTCAACTATCAAGCCAACGACTATATATATATGTGTGCCAAGAGCGATTTTTCGGGCTACCACAATTTTGCAAAATCGTACCAGCAGCACCTTGTCTACGCCAAAGAATATCAAAAAAAACTTGACGAAAGAGGTTTAAAATAACAATTATTTCATAAATTTGGCTGATAATTTAAAACACCTTTATTATGATAGATAAAAATATAA
Source organism: Bacteroidales bacterium (assembly GCA_017960885.1). Lineage (GTDB taxonomy): Bacteria > Bacteroidota > Bacteroidia > Bacteroidales > UBA3824 > UBA3824. The sequence goes on along the minus strand of JAGCYI010000008.1, from coordinate 6,839 downwards.
AAATCAAACTCACCGTAATGAACTTCTTGCAGTTTGCGGTATGGGGGGCATACCTTATCTCAATGGGAGGATACCTCGGAGCAAACGGTCTCGGCAACTACATAGGGCTTTTCTATGCAGCGCAGGGAATTGTGTCTCTATTTATGCCAGCAATAATCGGCGCAATAGCCGACCGCAAAATTCCAGCACAAAAAATGTATGGAATCTGCCACCTGATTTCTTCTGCCGCGATGATTTCTCTATCAATTTACGGATTGCAGGCAGGTAACACAGTACAATTGTCTGTACTCTATCCTCTATTCTTGATTGCGATTGCATTCTACATGCCGTCGCTGTCGCTATCGTACTCTGTTGCATACAATGCATTGGAACTCAACGGTTTGGACACTGTAAAAAGTTTTCCACCCATTAGAACTTTTGGCACAATAGGTTTCATCGCCAGCATGTGGACTGTTGACCTATTGGGATTCAAAAGCAGCGCAAATCAGTTCCTCGTAAGCGGCATTCTCGGAGTTATAATGGGCTTCTACGCCTTCACACTGCCGGAATGTAAGATTTCGAAATCAAACGAAAAGAAATCCATTGCGGAAATACTTGGAATCAACTCCTTCAAACTGATGAGAGACAAGAAGATGGCGATTTTCATGATATTCTCCGCACTGATTGGCATTTGTTTGCAGATAACCAACGGCTATGCAACACCATACCTTGAAAGTTTTGGTGCTTTTGACGAGTTCAAACAGACTTTCACTGTTCAACATCCAATGATTTTGTTATCTCTATCACAATGCGCTGAGGCATTATGCATCTTATTAATACCATTCTTCCTCAAAAAATACGGTATTAAAAAGGTCGTCATAATTTCTATTGTAGCATGGGTACTGAGGTTTGCATTCTTTGGACTTGGCGACCCGGGCAGCGGCGTATGGCTATTCATTCTAAGCTGCATTGTCTATGGCGTTGCATTCGACTTCTTCAATGTATCAGGCTCAATCTACGTTGACCAAAACACCGACACAAAATCTCGTTCATCTGCACAAGGACTGTTTATGCTGATGACCAATGGAATAGGTGCATCCGTAGGAATGTTGGCGGCACAGGCAGTCATCAACGCTAACCACTGTATGGACCAAGCCACCGAACCAATGGCACGTTTGGCTGGATGGACACAGTCGTGGTACATCTTTGCCGCTTACGCTTTGGTGATTGCGATACTGTTCGCACTGATTTTCAAGCACAAGCACAATCCCGAACAAATTGAGGCTGCCTAATAGGCACACCTTAATTATAATATAGCACAAAAAAAGGGCTGACATCAAATTGGTGTCAGCCCATTTTTTTAAAATACCTTAAGGATTATTTGTGAATATAAATCTTTTTGGTGTATTCGTCCACATCCCCGTCGTTATAAGCCTTGAGCCTTACATAATAATATCCAGGTTCTGTGTAGTAATGCTCGGGGTTGTAACGATCTGATGTGTATCCGTCGTCAAAATCCCACCAACAATTGTGCGCATGGTGCGAACAATTGTCGAAATAGATTGTTTCTCCAACAGCATATTCGCTGTACTCTGTTGTGAAATAAGCGTCAACATCGTCGTCTATGTCTTCGCAATTAATTATGCAAGACGGCATTACGAACAGTGCGCATAATGCTAAAAGCAAAAATAGTTTTGTTTTGTTCATGTCGGTAAAATTTATTGGTTTATAATAAAGTTGATAATAAAGTGACATAATGAATTATGCCATCGCAAAATTACAATTTTTTTTTTAAAACTACATTTTTTTTAAGCTTAATTAATGTATTTTTGCAAAATAAATACTCAATATTATGTGGTCATTGTTTAAAAAAGAACTCTCCGCCTTTTTTAGTTCCATTACGGGATATATAGTAATAACAGTTTTCCTGTTGGTCAACGGATTGATACTGTGGGTTTTTCACGGTGATATGAATATTCCCGACAGCGGTTTTGCATACTTGGATCCGCTGTTCAACATCGCACCGTGGATTTTTCTGTTCCTGGTGCCTGCGGTAACGATGCGCCTTATTGCCGAGGAAAAAAAATCCGGCACTCTCGAAATCATCTACACGCAGCCGGTGAGCGACCTTAAAATAGTGCTTGCCAAATATCTTGCCGCGCTGGTGCTGATTGTGATTGCGCTGCTGCCCACGCTGGTATACTATTTCTCAATCAAAAACCTTGGCGTGGTGGGACAGAGCGAGTTTTCGGGTGCGGAACTGGCTGTTATCGACGGCGGCGAAACTTTTGGAGCGTATCTCGGACTTTTCTTTTTGGCGGCGGTATATGCCGCAATTGGCGTCTGGGCTTCGTCGTTGACCGAAAATCAGATTATCGCATTCCTGCTTGCCATAGGTCTGTGCCTCTTTATGTACTTGGGATTCGACGCGCTCGGCTCTATGGGCGGCAAGTTCGGACTGCTGCTCTCAAACCTCGGCATCGACGCTCACTATAAATCCATCAGCCGTGGCGTTATCGACTCGCGCGACATTATCTATTTCGTTTCGGTGTCGGCGGTGTTTGTGCTGCTGTCGAAACTGCGCTTGGAAACTGGCAAACGCCGAAATGTCAAGTCATTTGCCATTGCTTTGGCGGTGATTGTAGCCACCAACTTTTTCTCTTCGTATATGTTTGTGCGTGCCGACCTCACCGGCGACAAAAAATATTCGCTCACCGACTTCACCAAACAGTATCTGCGAAACCTCAAGGGCAATGTGATGATACGTGTCTACCTAGACGGCAACCAACTGCCTGTTAGTTTCAAGCGTATGCGCAGCGAAATCAAAGACCGCCTCGACGAGTTCCGCATCTACGGCGGCAGCAAGATTGCCTACACCTTTATCAATCCCACCGAAAACGAGGACAAACAGGTGCGCTACGGTATCTACAAGCAATTGTACGATATGGGATTACGTCCTGTGGAGATTGATGATATTTCGCAAGACAAGGAGACCAAGACAATGATATTCCCCTGCGCCATAGTATGTTACACTCTCGACGCATACACCGGCGGCGACGGCAATTTGCGCGACACCACAATCGTTCGCGAGATAGGTATCAACCTTTTGAACCAAGACCCGCAACTTGAACCCGGCGACGAGCAGAACATATTCAACAGTATGGAAACATTTGAGTATGAAATCATTAACACCATCTACCGTCTGTCGCAGATTGAAAAACCGCAAGTGGCGTTTATCGAGGGTCACGGCGAGGCTGAGGAAGACCGTGTGATGGACATCTGCACCGAACTCTCCAACTATTACGACGTGCGTCGCGGACAAATCAACGGACGTCCTGGCGTGCTCGACCAGTTTGCCGCAGTGGTGATTGCCAAACCCACAAAGCCTTTCAGCGAAGACGACAAGTTTGTGCTCGACCAGTACATAATGAACGGCGGAAGCGTGCTGTGGCTTGTGGACGCCACCTCTGCCGACCTTGACAGCCTTTACAACTCTCCCGTGTCGGCGGCTATGCCTTTGGATTTGAACCTTGACGATATGCTCTTTACCTACGGTGCAAGGCTCAATCCCGACCTGATAAAGGATATGCAGTGCGCTCCTGTGGGTCTCGCAGTGCCTGGTCCCAACAACCAGCCGCAGATAAAACTCTTTCCGTGGGACTTCTTCCCTGTGATTCTCAGCCGCGAGAAAAACCCGATTACCAAGCACTTGAATTACACTCTCTGCCGATTTGCCGGCACAATCGACACCGTGGGCAGCAATCCCGAAATCACCAAGACGGTGCTCTTGTCGTCGAGCCAATACTCCAAAAATGTGCCTGTGCCGGTGTCAATATCGTTCGACGGCATCAACCAGCGTCACACCACCGACGAATACAACCGTCCGTTCCAAAATATCGCAGTGCTGATGGAAGGCAGTTTCGAGTCGCTCTACAAAGACCGTCCCACACGAACGGTAAGCGGCACACCTATGCAGGTGAAACCCAAATCAGAACACGCTAAAATGATAGTGGCAGCCGACGGCGACATCGCTCTCAACGACATCTCGCCCAAAGGAGAGCCCTATCCGCTCGGATTTGACCGAAACTCGCAAAACACTTTCAAAGGCAACAAGGAATTTATCGTTAACGCGCTCAACTACCTCACCGGCGACGGCGACCTGCTAACTATCCGAATGAAAGAGGTGAAGGTGCGTGTGCTCGACAAGGAGCGGGCAATAAAGGAACGCTCGTTTTACGGCTTTATTAATGTGGCACTTCCGCTGCTGATACTCGCCCTCACAGGTCTGGCGGTTTATTTTGTAAGAAAAAGAAAATACTCTACCAAGAAATAACAATATGAAAATCAGTAATTTATTATTACTAATAATAGCCGTCTGCGCCATCGGGTGCGACGGATACCCCGAATTTACTGTTCAACAAGAAAAGTGCGGAATGGTGCGCATCACTCACGAGGGCGCAGCCATCACCCTGAAATCCGACACAGCGTGGTATGTCGACCTCAACGGCGAAAATCTTTTCTACGCCGACCGCAACAAGGTGGAGGCACTTTTCAACACGCTCAAAGATATTGACATTCAGGGCATAAGCAGTTACAATCCCGAAAAAGAATTTCAATACACCATAGAGGTTTTCAACCGCAGCGGCAAATTAAACAAGACGCTGAAATTCAACCCAATAGCCTCATCGCCCAATATGGTGGGCAGTGTAGACGGTTCAAAATGCTATGTGGTGGGCATTCCGGGACTAAATATCTCACCCACAATCAATTTCAATCCCGACCTGTCGTATTGGAAAAACCTCGCACTTTTGGAGGTGTACGCCCAAAACATCTCACAAATATCTGTAACGCATTTCAACGACCCGGGACAGTCGTTCTCAATAAGTCTCAACATCGACACTTTTGTAGTAAAGGATTTTGAAAACAAGCCCATAGCCATACCGCAAGACAATGTACGTCAATGGCTCGGTGCGCTCGGCACATTTCGCGCCGCCGAATACTGCACCACTCCTATCCTACCCGACTCGCTAAAACTCAGCCAAGTGGCAATCAGAACCAAATCAGGCGACAGCCAAGCAATAGTATTTTACAAAAAGTCGCTTGCCGACGGCTCGCCCGACTACAATCAGATGTGGTTCGTAACACCCGACGGCGCCACCGGCACCGCCAAGTACTTTGACTTTGATATGCTGCTGATTGGTGTTGAGAAACTGAAATAGGTAATTTTTTTACAACATTTTTACGTGTAACACGTATTTTTCGTTTGCGTTTTTAAAAAAACACTCGTAAATTTGCAGAATTGAATTAAGGACAAATAAATGCGTCAAGACATTGTAAGTCATATAGGTACGGTAACAAACGTTACAGAAAACAGCGTTTCGGCGAGTTTCAATCAAGGCGAAGCGTGCGGCAGTTGCCAAGCCAAAGCCATCTGCGAGGGTGGCAAAGGACGGCTTATAACAGTGGAGGTAGCACGCAAAGACGGTTCGGAATTCACTCTTGGACAGAAGGTTAACGTAAGTCTCAGCGCAAAAACAGCCTCCACAAGCGTGATGCTCGCCTATGTTTATCCGCTGATTCTGTTTTTTGCAGTGATGGCGGCTGTGATTGTTGCCACGGGAAACCAAGACGCCGGATGCCTGTCGGCTCTTGCCACCATTCCCGTTTACTACACCTTATTATATATGTTCAGGAAACGTGTTAAAAAGAAAATAGAATTTATAATTACAGAAATTTAAATCGATAAAAATCAGATAAACAAACAACAATGGAGGACAACGTAATAGCAATTTCCATAGCGGTATTGGGCGGAGTGGCAGTTTTGGCCGCCGCCATACTGTACGTGGTGGCTAAAAAATTCAAAGTTGAAGAAGATCCGCGAATCGACCAAGTAAACGAACTTCTGCCCGGTGCCAACTGCGGCGGATGCGGATTTGCCGGCTGCCGAAACTTTGCCGAAGGATGTGTAAAAAGTCTCGAAGGCAAATTCTGCAACGTAGGCGGAGCGGATGTGATGAACAAAATTGCCGAAATACTCGGCGGCACAGTAACGGCTCCCGACCCGAAAGTGGCTGTGGTAAGGTGCGCTGGAAGCACCGCCTGCCGTCCTAAGGTAAACAATTTTGAAGGCGCAAAATCGTGCGCGGTGGTGGCTGCCACCTACGCCGGCGAAACTGGATGCGCCTTTGGTTGTATTGGTCTTGGCGACTGCGTTACAGCCTGCGAATTTGGCGGAGTGTCGATTAACCCCGAAACAGGACTTGCACAAATCAACGAAAGCCTATGTACGGCTTGCGGATCGTGCGTAAAAGCCTGTCCCAAAGGTATTATCGAACTCAGAAAAAAAGCCGCAAAATTCCGCAAGGTGTACGTTTCGTGCGTCAACAAAGACAAAGGCGCAGTGGCAAAAAAAGCCTGCTCATCGGCGTGCATAGGCTGCGGCAAGTGCGCCAAAACTTGCGAATTCGGTGCCATCACCGTGGAAAACAACGTGGCATACATCGACTACACCAAGTGCAAGATGTGCCGCAAGTGCGTGGAGGCTTGTCCCACGGGCGCAATCAAGGAGGAAAACTTTCCCCCGCGCAAACCCAAAGAGGCAGCCGCTCCCAAAGAGTTGGGTCAGCCCACCAACGCCGACAAGGTGGAGGTGAAGCCCGAACCCGAAAAAATTGTTTTAGAAAAAAAATCAGACAATCCTAATGCCAACTAAAAATGAAGTTAAGTACCTTTAAAATAGGCGGCGTACACCCATCGGGCAGCAAACTTTCGGCAGATCAGCCAATTAAAGTAATGCCCATACCCGACACGGTATACATTCCAGCCGCACAGCACATAGGCAAACCCGCCGACATTATTGT
>JAGCYI010000065.1 GCA_017960885.1 Bacteroidales bacterium | reverse complement strand
TGCATTATCGTTGGCATATTTTTGCAACGTGGTAATGGCTTGACAATCACCAAGCAGCCGTATGTAATTGGCAAGTGTGGTAATGTTGCCGGCATCAGCAAGTTGACCGAGAGCCTTGTTGAGCGACAGGAGTTCGCCCGAATAGTCGCAGCCAAGTGTGAAGAGTTGCCTGAGCAATGCCGGTTTGTAAACGGTGGTTGTCATTAATATATCCTTGCCAACAATGGGCTCTATTATGGCATCTTTGATATATGCCCGCCAACGTTTTTCGTTGTTTACGTACCTTGCGCCTTGCGGATAACCTCCATAATATATATATTGGTTGACGTTCCAGCCGAAAGCGTCGCGCATTTCAGCATACGACCAATGTCCCATACGTATCATCTCGTAACGTCCTGCCAATGACTCTGTTAGTCCTTGTTTCAGCAGCAGACGCGACGAACCAAGCAGCACCACTTTAATATTATTACCCTTAGCAGTATCGTAGTCCCACTCGCGTTTTACATATTCGCTCCAATTATCAAGTTTTTGAATTTCATCGATAACAATCAGAAATTCATCGAGTTTGTTGAATTGCATTTTTGATCGTGCCGACGCCCAAATTTCAGAAATCCATTTGGTGTTGTCGTGTTGCACGCCGTCGGCAGTTTCCGAAATATATTGAATCTTAATGTCGTTGAGCACCTGATTAACCACAGTGGTTTTTCCAACCTGTCGTGGTCCTGCAATCACCTGAATGGCGGCACGCGGCTCTTGAATCCGCTCCTTGATTATGTCGTAATGATAACGTCTGTACATAGCCTTTCTTTTTTATACCGCCACAAAGATACAAAAAATTCTCAAATCTCCACCAAAAAATTCTCAATTCTCCATCAGAAAATTCTCAATTCTCCGCCAAAAAATTCTCAATTCTCTTTCTTAAAACTCTAATTTAGTGCGCTTTACGATATTTGTAGATAAAGAATGCGCAGAGGGCAATCACTACTGTGGTGGCTGCGGCAATGGCTATCAATGTGGTGGTGGGGGAGTCTTGCCAAGGACGGGGATCGGCGATGTCTAATAATGTCATAGCAGTAAATGTTTATGGTTTATAATTGTGTTGATTTTATTATTGCTTCGATTTGCGGTAGCGGACAATGAAGAATGTGCAGAGGGCTATTACAATTAATCCTACGGATAAAACAGCAATGAGCGTGGTGCTGTCGGTAAAAATTGCCTCGCAGGGCTTTACTTTGTCTAATAGTATCATATTATTGGTTTTTAAAGTTAGTAATTCTTTTCCGCAAATATAACTAATTATTTTAATGGGTGAATAGATAAACCGCAATATCTATCAGCAATCCTGTAAAAAAACTTACCGCATTGCACAATGCGCTGTAAATCATCGCTTTTTTGATATCTTTTACAAAAAAGTAGTACCATATAGCTTCAATCACCACAATAGCCACTTCGGCTATGGCAATCGAAACCATATCGTTGGGAACGAACAGGTTGAGCGGCAGATTGGTGAGCGTGTTTACAATTACCGACGAAAGCAATACTTTTTTATCGTTTTCTTTTAGCAGCCTAAGTACAATAAACTCAATGATTATTGTGGCCACAAGCGGATATATGTAGTGTGAAAATATCATCTTTTAAATCAAACTTAATAAATAACCGGGCATAAGTGCCGCCGCCAAAATTCCGAATGCCAATCCTTCGCGACCGGGCAGTGCCTTGTTTGCCCAAAATAGCGTAATGGGCATTGTGCAGTTTATCAGAAACAATCCCGACAGTGCCAAAATGGGCGAATAACTCTTTAACATCATACACACCACCGCCGCCAATGCTGTGATTATAAACGCTTTGGCGTTTCCGGTGAGTTTGGCTATGAATCCTCCCGACATTTTGCCTACCATAGCCAATCCGCCTGTAAGCAGCACTGTGAGGGTGCTTTTTTCGGTGCTGCCCGTGGAGAATAATTCGCCAAACAGCGACCGAAGCATTACAAAAAGTGCTAACAATGAGATGATTATAATCACCATAGAGGTCTTTTGGGTTTTGGTGTCGTCGGTGGTGGCGGCGATTGCTTTTTCATCGTCGTTGAGCAGGTAAATAACTGACACACTTGCTATTAGTATGATAAATGTATAGAGCAGTGCCCACGAGCAGAGAATGTATCCTATCGACAATCCAAACGCGCCTGTGGATACAAACACTCCCAATGCGCGGATGTCGTTGCTCGTTTTCAGTGCAGTCTGTTTGCCGCCCCAAACGTGAAACAGCGAGTTGCCCACACCTGCCGTCACTGCCGTAAGTGCAAACAATGCTGTGCTACCGCCACTTATCGACGCCATCGACGACGCCACCGTAGCCCCAAGCAAAAGAACTACGCTCATCAGCAACATCCAATGCTTTTTGCTGATTTTGTCGGCAATGATACCTGTAAACGGCTGAGTAGCAAACGCCAATAAGTTGTATGTCATAAAAATGCTTATGATATTGTCGTGGTCAGTGCCACCCGACGCGAGGTAAAGCGAGCATAGGCAGAGTCCGTCAACGAGAAAATGCAGCACGGAGCAGAGCGAGGTGGATAGGTTTCGGTTCATATTTTAACGTATTTCTCTTGCAAAATTAGGATAAAAACGCCAAACGCGGTGTTTTTTTGACCGCAAATGTAGAATAAATCGTAATAATGAGTAACTTTGTCGCCGGAAATGGTTCAAATTTGATTCAAAGATGATAAACTTTACAATAGGTCCGGTTCAGACGGATTTGGAGACACAGAAAATAGGATCGGAACAGATTCCCTATTTTCGCACGCCGGAGTTTTCGGCAGTTATGAAGGAAAACGAAAGTCTTATGTGTCAGATGTTTGACGCTCCTTCTGATTCTCGAGTTGTGTTTATGACAGGTTCGGGCACAGCAAGTATGGAAGGCGGCGTTATGAATTTTTTCACCAAAGACGACAAGGTGTTGGTGGTGAATGGTGGCAGTTTCGGTCACCGTTTGGTAGAATTGTGCCAGATTCACGAAATTCCTTTCACAGAAATCCATCTTGAATATGGTCAGCCTTTGATGATGGAAACTTTATTGCAATTTGAAAATCAAGGATATACAGGAATGTTGCTGCAGCTTTGCGAAACCTCTACCGGCATTCTTTACGATATGCAGATGGTGGGTGATTTTTGCAAGCGCAACGGCATTTTCTTATTTGTGGATGC
>JAGCYI010000064.1 GCA_017960885.1 Bacteroidales bacterium | reverse complement strand
TCAGATGAATTTTCTTTAAATTTGGACAAGTGGCAAACGCATTATTTTCGATAACACATTCGGGCGCGTCGATAATAATTTCTTCAAGGTTTGGACACGATGCATAACTATATTTGCCGATTCGCTTTATATTGCTGAATTTCAGAATAGGAACATCGCCGTTTTCGCTAAAAGAATAGGGCTCAATATCATAATCGGAAGTTGCGGTGGAGGGTTCCGATTGTTGCAACTTTGATGAAATTTCAACGAAATTTTTAGCGCGATAAAATGCGTAAGGATTGATTTTGGCATTGTTGGGCCACGGTTCAAAGAGCGGCAGCGTAAAACACCGACGGAAGGCATATTCGCCGATAAATTCCAAAGTGTTTGGAATGTTGCATTTCAAAAGTTTTTTACACTCGGCAAACGCCTCACGCTCAATGGATTTCAGAGTTTCGGGCAGCACAATATTCTGCAATGTTACGCACCCCAAGAAAGCCTGTTCGCGAATCTCTCTGAGACCGTCGGGACAGAGCACGGTTTTCAGTTGTTCGTTACCAAAAAAACAACGTTCTCCAATGATTTCCACGCCGTTAGGGATTCGGATTTGCTCCTCGTTGCCCGTGTATTTCATAAGAATTTTGCCGCTGATATTAAAATCGCCCAACACCTGATCGCGAATTGCGCCAACAAGCGGATTTTGAGGGTCGTCTTCGAGCAAAAAAGTTTCGCCACGCAAATGCACCTTTTTCAGATTGTTACAACCACGAAAAGCCTCAGGATCCAACACCACATCGTCGTCCTCAAACGAAATTTCTTCGAGACTCAGGCAATTCAAAAACGCATTAGCCTTGATTTCCTTCACGGTTTTGGGCAGCGAAATGCTCACGATTCCCTTTTTGTTGAAAAAACAACGCTTGGCAATCGTAACGATTCCATCGGGCAGAAGCACGGATTTGAGGTTGATATTGAACGATTTGAGCACTCCGCCGTCCTCGATGGTTATCAAATGATAGACGCTTTTCGCCAATGAACGTATAACTTGCGGAAAATCAGAGTGTGAGTCCATCGCCGCCACGAGATTTTTTATCTCAAAAACCTCGCCCGAAAGCGTTATCCGCGAAAGCCGTATGCAGCCCTCAAACACCTCCTGCGAAAAATTTGAATCGTCAACATTGCGGTTCAACGCCACATCCTCCAACATCCAACAATGCGAAAAAACTGCCTTTGAAAGGTGTTCAGGACCCTCCATAACCACTTTTTTGAGGTTGTCGCAATAGAGAAATGCGAACGCCCCGATTTTGGTCATCGTCTTCGGGAAAATCAGTTCTTCGAGATTGTGACAACGGTTGAAAGCATAATCGCCCACCTCCTCCAAACCCTCGGGGAACTGAATATCGTGCAGTTGTCGGCAACCTTTAAACGCTGACGCACAGATAGTTTTCAACGTTGAAGGCAGCACCACCCTCCGCAGTCCCGCATTACCCTTCAACGCCCCCTCCGCGATAGTGTGCACACCCTCAGGGATGGTAATTTCGGAATCGTAAGTTTGGTATAATTCTAATACGCCGTTAGATATGATGATTTGGTTTGGAGTCATTGCTTATTTTTCATAATAACCGTTATTGCTGTACTCCGCCCATTTCAAATACATTTCTTTATAGTTAGTTTTTATAAAGGCTTGTATTTTAGAAATTTCAGGGTCAGTGAGGATACCGCGTTTTTGCAAAACAGTGTCGCCGTTTTCTTTGACGAAAAACTTTGCCGAACCACGTTCGGACAGTTTGCCATCGCTTGCGTGTACGTGCATACACTCAATCACACAGAACGATGTAAAATACAAGTAGTATCCCACGACTTTAAACTCGTAATATTTCGGCATCGGTTAGTCCTCCATATATTGTTTGTTTTTGAGGTAATAATCAACTACTATGCCCGCCTCAATATCGTCCATAGTAGTTTCTAACGTGTTGCCGTCTGGCGATACAACCGATGCTTTTTGCGGATTATTGATGTTTAGCACACGATAACCAATATCGCATTTTGTAAACGCATAACCGTTTACTATCAAATCTGCATTGTCGGCAATTGTCTGTATGTCGTTCATTCTATCACAACTTTTTTAATTGGTTTCAAAAAAACGTCAGGATTGATATACAAATCTTCCAATATCGGAACAAGGTCGATATAATCCTCTTCGCTTTTATTGTTATGCGCATACTTAGCCATAACAACTATGTAGCCGTTATCCCAAGTTTTTACCTCGGTATATTTCTCCAACGAATACGGTGCTTTGAACCGTATTACACGGTCGCCGTATTTGAATACGGTAAAATTACCTTGATTGGTTAATAATGCACAGTTTGCTGTTCCCATATTTTTTTGGGGTATTTAATTGAATATCAATTATTTTTTGTTCAATCAGTGATTGAAATATTATTTTTAGTATTTCGGCAAATATAATGGATTTTTCTGAGTTGGGCAAAAAATAAGAACAAAAACAAGTTATAAAGTCTATTCCCCCTCCCCAAATATCCTCCCCAACACCTCTCTTACTTGCGCCACACTGCCGCATTTATAAAGGTCTTGTTTATAACGCTTCGTGCCAGGGAGTTTTTTCATAAAATACGACGAGAGTTTTTTGATGTAGGTGAGGGCAAAAAGTTCGTCGAAACATTCTGTGGCAATGTCTAATTGCTCCATTATCAGAGTGTATTTGGTGTCGGTGGTTTTAGTGTTGGTGAGTTCGGCAAAGAGCAACGGATTTTCAAAACCAAAACGGGCAAGCATCACGCCGTCGGCTCCGGTTTTTGACATCGTCATCTCTGCCTTTTCTTTTGAATCTATGCCACCGTTGGCAAAAACGGGAATTTTAACAGCATTTTTGGCAATTCGGATATAATCGTAGAGAGGTTCGCCCTCGTACATCATACTGCGGGTGCGTCCGTGGACGGTAATCATATCCGCGCCTGAGGATTCGCACATCCGCGCAAACTCCTCAATCACAATCTTTTCGGGGTTCATTCCAATGCGGCATTTCACCGAAACCACTTTGCCGCTGCGTTTGCAAGCCTCAATGATTTTGGAAGCCTTGGGCAAATCTTCCATTAGCGCAACACCTTCGCCCGCCTTAACCACCTGAGGCACAGGACATCCCATATTAATGTCGATAATTTGAAACGGTGCCAAGAGTTCGCTTTTTGCCGCACGTTCAAAGACGGTTGGAATTGAGCCCAAGAGTTGCACGCACTTCAATTTTTCGCGATTATCGGTGTAGAGGAGTTGCGTGGTAGCGCGGTTGTTGTATTTCAAAGCGTCTGCGCTCACCATTTCGGTATAGGCACTTCCCGCCCCGAGCCGCTCTACCATCAGCCTAAACGGAAAACAGGTATATCCAGCAAGCGGCGCCATCAAAACATTTGATTGCAACCGTATTCCGCCGATTGTTATCTCTGAGCCTAAGGGTTTTGTCATTGATATAAATGGTTAATAATTTTCGGGGGTAAAGGTAGTAAAAAATGGGGATAATCATATTTAAATTAACCCAGTCATATAAACCGGTAACATTATAGTTTCTTGGTCGCGACGTAAGTCCTTGGTATATATAAGATAACGGTTGCCTATGCGAGATGAAAACTTTCGGCAAAATTCATCGAGCGATTTGTGGGTGTTGTATCCCGATGATTTTACCTCCACAGGCACGAGTTTGTTGCCGTGCGAAAGCAAAAAGTCAACCTCATAATTATGGTTGTTACCGTCGCTGAATGTATGGTAAAACAATTCGTATCCCGCCGCTCTAAACATCTGTGCTGCAATATTTTCGTAAATATATCCAAGGTTGGTATCCAGTTTGTCTGCCCAAAGTTTTTGATAGATGACGTTTTCGGTAAAATCCTTATCCCAATACGCCAAAGTAACAAACAGCCCCGTGTCGGCAAGGTACATTTTGTAACGTGTGCGGTCGGCGGAAAGAGCCAAACCCACATTCGGGTCGGCGGAATTGTAGGCGATGTTAACAATCATACTTTCGCGAAGTGTCTCTAAAAAATCCTGCATCTGATACTGTTTTACGTTTTCGATGACAGTGGTTGACTGAAAACGCGAGGTGTTGCGACTCAGTTGCGACGGTATAGCCCAAAACAATGCGCGAAGTTTTTCTGACGAATCCAACTTGTACAAATCCTCGGAATAGAGTTTCAAAATCTTGCGCTTAACAATGTCAACGCTTTGGAGATTGTTGGTATTGAGATAAGCTTCCACTGCCTGAGGCATTCCGCCTACCAACATATAAAGGCGAAAATCGCGCATCAGGTTGCGGTTGATGCCATCGCCCAATGGTTCAGGATGCTGAATAAAATTTCTAAGCAACGGTATGGTTGCGGTGTCGCCCAACGCCTCGCGAAACTCCTCATAATCCATTGGAAACATTTGAATACGATCTTCTTCGCTCGGAATCACAATGTTTTGAACGTTTTTTCTGATGCTGATAAGAGAGCCGGTTTCAATATAGTCGTAGCGACCGTCCTTAACCAAATATTTAATTGCCTGACGCGCCAATGGTTGCAACTGAACCTCATCGAAAATTATCACAGACTTTCGTTCTTTCAAGGTAACATTGTATATAAGTTGCAGCCTCATAAACAGATAGTTGAGGTTAGCGAGGCTTGTTTCAATCAGTTCCTTGACTTCGGGCAAAAGGTTTGCAAAGTCAATAAGAATGTACGATTCGTATTCTTGTTCGGCAAAATGTTTTACCAAAGTGGATTTGCCAACGCGCCTTGCACCTTCTACGAGCAATGCACTTTTGCCGGCTGATTCGGCTTTCCAATTCAGCATTTTTTGGTATGCTTTGCGCTTAAAAATTCTCTCTGCCATTATATGAAGTTTTTAATCGCAACAAAGTTACTGATTATTTTTTAATTACCAAAACATTTTCCGCTCTCCGCAAAATTTGTTTAGTCATTTTTGCCGCTCTCCGCAAAATTCAAACTGTTAAATTTGCCGCTCTCCGCAAAATTTGATTACAATCGTACTCCGCCTCTGTGCCTAATAATTTTGTCATTGCTATAAATGGTTAATAATTTTCGGGGGTAAAGGTAGTAAAAAAATGGAGATTTGGGTAATGTTTTTATTCTTCACTAGTTTGAGAACTTAAAACTATACGAAATCCTAATAAATTCAATTGATTTCTCGGCATCACATAAGTTTGAACACTGCTACGTCTATAATCCCCAAAATCATAATAATTATAATATTCTTCAAAATCTTTATAGTCTATACACAATTCATCAACGTTCCCACTCATATCATAAATTCCAAGTTCATTCGGGGCTTTTCCTTTTACTGGATATGTTAAATACTTTATTTTAAAAGGCTGACCTACTTCTTCATATATGTTACTGCCGCTGTATTTATAACCATGACTATTGTTGCCACCACATGCTGCAAATTCCCATTCATCAGAAGTTGGAAGCCGGAAATTAAGTCCCGTAATACTATTTAATTTTTGCAGGAATTCATTAATAGAATCAGAATTTTTCCAACCCACTGGATAATTGTCACCCTTGGGTTGAATCTTACGAATATCATACTTGGGTTCATTTCTACTAAATAATATAGAATGAAATAACTCTATCGGTTGTGGTTTTAGTACCACATTCATATTTCCTCCGGCAGAAGTTTCTTTTGTAACATATCCATTATATGTAAATTCGAGTTTATGATCAACATTTTGCATATCTAGTTTAAAATATCCATCTAAGTCTGTGAGTGTACCATGTTCAGTGTCTTTTTCTCGTATGGTAACGCCAGGAAGAAGTTCCCCAGTTTCATCGACAACAGTTCCGAATACTTTATTGTTAATTGGTTGTGTCCATTTGTCGTCCCAATCTTGATAATCAATAGATGGTGGTTCTATCGTTGAACTATCAAGTTGGTTTTCTATTCTCAACAATGCAGTTAAACTATCAAGTTGTTTTTCTATTGTAGAAGATACATTAGATACTTTTTTTGGTTCAGAAATTTTACAATGTTTTACTTTCACCTTTTTTTCTACAATAGAATCGTACCCAAACACCGCATCCCAAAGACCACAAGTTACTTCTGTTTCTCCAATATAAAAATTATCAACAGTTAGAGTTTTGCTATTTCCTCGCAGAAGTGATGCATATACATCGTCTTCATTTTGGTTACCAACAGTAATAGAACCACCTTCTACATAGAT
>JAGCYI010000063.1 GCA_017960885.1 Bacteroidales bacterium | reverse complement strand
ACAACTTTCCTATCTTCTTGATAATCAAGGAAATATTGAGGGAAACGGCGTGTAATTTCGTACTCGTAACCAAACATCAACAATCCCGCCTCGGTGGGATGATATTGACCGTCTTGGGCTGCGCCGGTGGCTCTGATGCGACGAAGAAAAATTTCATCGTCGAGGGTGTTCCAAAGATGGTTTGGGTTTGTCAACTTAAACATCTGACGGTACGCCATCACCGTTTCCATACACAAAGCCGAAAGGTCAATTTCCTCGACCGCAACCGCATCAAGTGGCGAAATGCTTGAATCCCTTAACATTGCACCGATTTCCTCCGAATTGCAGAGATGGTCGCCCGTGCCGTACCGCTTGAATGTTCCGCCGCGAGGGTCAGTGCCTTTATAAACAGGTCGCACAGTCCGCTCGGCACGTGGAACTTCCACGACAAGGATTTTCTTTCCATTGGTTTCGAGGATGTAAACTCCCTTTTCCAAAACGATGTTGTGACTGATTTTCTGACGGTTGTTGACAAGTTTCCAAAAAGTGTCTTTCATTTTGGAAGCGTCCTTCAAGCCGTCCTTGACAAAAAGTTTTCCGTTTTTATCTTCTTCTACGCCAAGAACAATCACGCCGCCGTCGCTGTTTGCAAACGCGGAATAACTCTCCCAAAACGAATCAGGAAAGCCACCCTTCGCACTTTTGCCTTCCAAGTGCGCGGATTCGGGATGGGATAATATGGAGGTGAGTGGGAGCATAATTTGTTAGAATTTACAAAGCAAAAATATATAATGAAGAATAACTCAATCAATGATTATTACCTTGTGAATGTAAGACTTTCAACTTCCATTCCACAACACTTGGAAAACCTTCTTTCCTTAACCAATTTCGAATCTCATCGTCGCTCATTCCGCCATTATAACAAGAATTTACGCTCAACATTATTTTTTTTCGTTGACCTTTTAAAGAATTGTGATTCAACTTAAACACCGTGATAGTTCTCCAAACTCTTTGATTATTTTTGTCTATTGGTGTCATCATTCCATCTGTTTCGTATTGGACAAAACTATCCATTCCACATTCAACGGGATTAAAGATAATGTTGTAATCTTCTTTTGTTAACTTTGATTCTCGCCCATCTTTATATTTTGCACCAAAATCTTCATCAACAGAAGCAACAACAAAGTTATTCCAATCAAATGTCAGTTTTTCAAATCCCATCCCATTTCTTTTCCTAAAATGGTCGATATGTGAATTTCCCATTGTAAGCGGCAATTCTGTATAGCCACAAAGGTCATCTTGCTCGTTTTTCAAAATGTGCGACCGAACATTGCAACTGATTGTGGAAGGCAAATCATCCCAATTGGTTGTTTTATTCTTGTTCACCCATTGTTGGTATTCGGGAATAGGCTCTCCCTTATTGATTTTTTGCATATTCCCTCCTGTTTATATCTATTTTCATTAATGTTAGTTCTTCGTCGGCTGCACCAACCAAGTCAGACAATTCATCAAACTTTTGCTTGAATTCTGCCGTTTCATACTCATCGTTGATAATCATATTGCGTAAATCGTCAATACGCGCCTGAACGTCTTTGCTTCTTGTACTGTCCAAGCCAAAATAATCCACAAGAATCTCTCCCACTTCTTTGCCATAGTTGTTGAACGATGTTTCAACGATTTTTCCGTGTCTCAAAATTGTTAGTTGCTCTTTTTTGACATCTGAAACTACGCTCGGACTATGTGTAGTTACAATTGCACATCCTCCTTTCTCCAACGCCTTGGTCAACGATGGTATAAACTCTCTCTGCCATTTAGGATGCAAGTAAGTATCAGGCTCGTCAAGCAAAAACAAAGTGTTCGGGGAATCAAACACCAATGCCAACCCCAATGTCATCAGTTCCTGTTTCTGACCTTCCGAAATATGCTCCAAATCAAAAATACCTGATTCGTTTTTCCAAGAGATTTTTATATCATCAACCAATTTATTGAGTTTCAGATAGTAGAGTATATCAAACACTTCCTGAGAGGAAATGTCTTTTTTGAACTCGTGAAACATATCCTGCAACTGATTTCCAATAAGAATTGAATCAAAACTCAAAACAGAAAGGGTGTCAAAAAAAAGCGGTGCTATTTTGCCTTTGAATTTATCTTTGCGTTTATGATATGTTTCACCAAATTGGAATTTGATTTCACATCGCGAAAAATCAACGCCAACTTTGTCTAAAAGGATTTTTGCCTCCTCGTGTTTAGAGAATAGTAATGCGCAATAAATAAGGTTCAAATATTTGTTATCAGCATAGTAGAACCAATTTCTTGGAAGTCGAAACTCGTTTGGAAGGATGGAATATTCAGTATTATCATTGTTAACATCTTCGATAAATGCTTTATCAAAGGTGTTTTCAATCATACTCTTTATTCTGTCAGTTACACCGGCGTAACTGATGACAAAACGGTCAGGCCAAAAACCACCCTTTGAATTTTTCGACAATTTATTATTTACAGTAATTGCAGGTTCAAATGTATTTCCATCATTCTCCGCAATCACTTTCATAGTACCGGTTTCATTAAAAAATCGATACTCGAATTTAAAACTGCCTAAATCATAATTTGGTAAATGGCTATATCTTTTATTTCCAAATTCCAAAAATAGATATGCAAAAGCATTCACAATATATTCTATCAAAGTAGATTTACCGCTACCGTTTTCTCCTATTATTATTGAGATGTTGCTGCTAAATTGCAATCTAAATTTATTCAAAATCCTGTAATTATCGATATAAATTTCATCAAGAATAAATTTAGATTGCTTTTGTTCGTCGCGCTGTTTGAGTTTTTGGCTTATCAAATCAAGTTTCCTGCTTTGATTGTTATCAAGCGAAAATTTCGTTTTCGGAGACACTTCGTCCACAATTTTTTTCAGTTCGAGCGCCTCTGTTTTGTTTTCTTTGTTTGTCAACAAATCAACTACTTTTGGTTTATTATCAACCAAAGTAATAAAAGATTTCCTCTGTTTTTGAGTAAGTTTTTTTTGTGTTTCTATATCGTTCAATGTACTTTGAGTCAAAGCATTATTAAGTCCTGCCGTTAATTGACGGACTTTCTGACCATCATACTTATTGCTGCCCAATAATCCGTACAATCCCAATCTCATCAACAATCCTTGGGCGTATTCAGCATCCACCTTATTGTTGTTGAGACGGTTAAAGAAATAACCAACTTCCGCTGCTGCAACTAATATTGTCAGCCAATCGTTATTATT
>JAGCYI010000007.1 GCA_017960885.1 Bacteroidales bacterium | reverse complement strand
TGGAGTCTCTCGCCATCGAACGTCTTAAGAAACTCTACGACGCCGAATGGGTAAACGTACAACCCCACTCAGGCGCACAGGCCAACATGGCTGTGCTCTTGACCGTTTTGAAACCCGGCGACACATTTATGGGCTTAGACCTCGATCACGGCGGTCACCTTTCGCACGGTTCGCCCGTTAACTCTTCGGGATTGCTCTACAACCACGTGTCGTACAATATCAACAAAGAAACCGGTCTTATCGACTACGACCAGATGGAGAAAGTGGCCCTCGAAACCAAACCGAAACTTATCATCGGTGGTGCTTCGGCTTACTCTCGCGATTGGGACTACGAACGCATGCGTGCTATTGCCGACAAGGTGGGAGCTCTCATGATGATCGACATGGCTCACCCTGCTGGTCTTATCGCTGCCGGCATCCTCAAAAACCCGTTGAAATACGCTCACATCGTAACATCTACCACACATAAGACCCTCCGCGGACCTCGTGGCGGTATCATCCTCCTCGGAAAAGATTTCGACAATCCCTGGGGCAAGACCACTACCAAGGGCGTTATCCGCAAAATGTCGTCGCTGTTGGATTCAGCAGTGTTCCCCGGCGTTCAGGGCGGACCTTTGGAGCACGTTATCGCTGCCAAGGCTGTTGCTTTCGGCGAGGCTCTCACTCCCGAGTTCAAAGAGTACGCTAAACAGGTTCAGACCAACGCACGCGTAATGGCAAACGAACTTATGAACCGTGGCTACAAGATTCTTTCCAACGGTACCGACAACCACTCTATGCTTGTTGACCTTCGTCAAAACTGTCCCGACATCACTGGTAAGGACGTTCAGCTCGCGCTCGAAAAAGCCGACATCACAGCCAACAAGAACATGGTTCCCTGGGATACACGTTCGGCATTCCAGACCTCAGGCGTACGTCTTGGCACAGCTGCCATCACCACACGCGGACTCAAAGAGGCTGAGATTCTGAAAGTTGTTGACTTTATCGACACCGTTATCAAAAACATCACCAACGAAGACGTCATCGCCAAAGTTAAAGCTCAGGTAAACGAGCTCATGGCTGGCTTCCCCTTGGACAAGTAAGCACACTATTTAAATAAGTATAAAAAAGCCGATGGAATTTCTTTCATCGGCTTTTTTTGTAGCGTAACCACAAAAATAGGCGCATAATGGCAGAGTCATTGTATTAAAAAAAAATTATCAAAAAATATTTGCATATTAGAAAAACTTTTCGGATATTTAACACCCGAAAAGTGTCCCCCGCCCACGTATGTACGTAGGAGGGAAAAAACGTGTTTACATTACCTAAAATATGAGAAAACAAAAAGTTATAATAACCGCCGTCTCCTTACTTTTGATAGTTATAGCTTTAACTGCGCTAATGTGCAACTCTGAAAGCGAGGAGAAAATATACAAAGTGGGACTCTCTCAGTGTGCCGACGACACCCAGTGGCGCAAGCAGATGACCCGACGTCTAAGAGCAAATGCTGTTCAGGAAGGCAACATCGAACTTATCGTTACCAACGCCGAAAACAGCAGCGCAAAACAGATTTTAGACATCGACTCGCTTGCCAACATGGGCATCGACCTGCTTTTGGTATCACCCAACGATGTAGACTCGCTCACCGCCGTGCTTACTAAAATACACAACAGAGGAATACCTGTAATTGAAATCGACCGCAAAACCAATGGCGACTCGTCGTTCAACTGCTTTATCGGCGCCGACAACGTGATGATAGGCTGGGAAGCTGCCAAAATTGCCGAAAACCTTTGTTCCAACAATACTGACTTTGTAGAGCTCTACGGACAACGCACCGCTTCTGCTACAATAGACCGTAGCCAAGGTTTCAACAACGCCATTGCCGACAAGTCGTTTATCAGAAAAAAATTCAACAAAGTGCACGAACTTTACTGCAACTTTAGCGGCAACGAGGCTTACGACAAAATGAAAGAGCTTTTAGAATCCGACACTTCGTTCACCCTTATATATTCGCACAACGACGACATGGCTATCGGTGCCAGCCGCGCTATCCGCGAAAAAGGAATCAAACACAAGATTTTTATCATCGGTATCGACGCTGTTCCTTCCGAAGAGGGCGGCATTCTCGCTGTTTTCAAAAAAGAGATGGACGCCACTATCCTCTACCCCAACGGTAGCGACGAAGCTATTGAAACTGCCATCAAGATTCTCAACGGTGAATCTGTGCCTCGCGAAATCAGGCTTACTACTATTCCTATCGACTCTACAAACGCCTATGGTCTTTACAAGCAGCTCAATTCATCTAAAGAGTTAGACGAAAAGCTCCTTAAACAAGACGCCAACGTAAAAAGCATGGGCTCGCGCATTTCTACTCAGCACAATATCATACTCTTTATTATAGTGGTACTTGTGGGCGCTATTATACTTATTTCGGTAATAATGCGTCTTTACACCAACAACAAAAAGCAAAACACTATCCTCTGCGAGCAGACCGCCGAAATTCTTGCCCAGAAAGAGGAACTTGAAAGTCAGTCGGTATACCTCAGCCAGATCAACGAGGCACTACGCCGCAGCAAAGAAAACACCCTCGGCAGCATCCGTTACGCCCAAACAATACAAACTGCGATGCTTCCCACCACTGCCGACCTCGACAAAGTGTTCAAGTCGTTTGTAATTTATATGCCCAAGGACATTGTCAGCGGCGACTTCTACTATTTCCACTCCATCAAGTACGACGAGCGCGAGGTAAACTTTGTAAGCGTTATCGACTGCACGGGTCACGGCGTTCCGGGCGCATTTATGAGCCTCATAGGCATCAACCTCTTAGACCAGATTATAAAACAGCAGTTTATCCACTCGCCTGCCGAAATTCTCGACGAACTCAACCGCAACGTGCGCAAAATGCTCCGTCAGGAAGAAACCGACAACGACGACGGCATGGAGGCTATCTTCTGCAAAATAGAAAAATTCAGCAACGGCAAATACCGTCTTACATACGAAGGCGCAAAATTCCCGATACACCGCTACAACTCGCAAACGGGCGAAATAGAAACCTACAAAACTTCGCGCAAGGGTATCGGTGGCAAGTTCCGCAACCGCGAATCGTCGGTAACATTCAACGACAAATCTTTGGAAGTATTCAAAGGCGACCGCCTTTATATGACATCCGATGGCATCGGCGACCAAAACAACTACGAGCGCAAACGTTACACCATCAAACGACTGTTAGATGCCATAAGCAACTCGGTACAGATGGACGTTGAGCAGCAAAAGAACTATATCCTCAACGACCTCAACGGATTCAAAGGCGACTGCGACCAGCGCGACGACATCACAGTGCTGGGTGTAGAGATTGTTTAACCTGTAGTTTGGCGTTATCCTTCGTACTCCTCGTCCTGAGTAATAGAGAACAGAACCCAAGAGAAATTACCGTCAGTGATTTTTGAACCGCAGTAACCGCAAACACCTGCTTGACCCATACGGTCGGCAGGAGCTCCGCAGTTGGGGCAACAAGATGTGGATTTGTTTTCGAGACTTACGCCCTTGCGGCTTACAAAAGTCCAGTATTCGCTAAAAGTACGAGCCTGACGGTTGTTGCCAGCTATCAACTTGCCAGAATTGTCAACATAATAGTCGTAACACCAGGCAAATATCCTTACTGTCACCGAGTCGTAATATTTGTCGCTCTCATATTTTACAGTATCAACCTTTTGAATAGTAACATTGTCGAGCACATTGCGGCAACCATAGTCGCGGCAGAATTGTATCCAATAGTTCATGCTCTGCCACAAACGGTCGCTAAGCAGATGACGTGCCTGATTCCATTGAAGGTTTGAATATAGTTTGTAAATATCCAAGAAATAAGGAACAGCGACATTCTGCTCAAAAGTATAGTAGCCCATATTGTTGTGCAGTGCGGCAAATTCCGGCTCACGTTCTCTAAGCTTATTGTCGTAGATAGTGGCATAATTAGTCCCCACTTCGGCGGAGTAAGTAATTATATCAGAGGTTTTTATCCTTTCGTTAGAAACAATAGTCACAGCGTTTACAATCCAAGCGTTGTTGGTTTGTGAAACCAAGTTGCCGCAATGCTTGCACTCGCCAGAATCGGTAAATTCGGCAGGGGCGCCACAGCATGGACATTTTAGCACTCCCATTCCTTCGGGTACTGGCGACACTGCACCTGCTTCGCGCACAAACTGCCACTTTTCTATAGTGTTGCAGCGGAATACCGAACCGTTCGACTTGGCTCTGGCGGTATAGTTGGCACGAAACTCTACAACTATTTTGGTTATTTTCTTATAAGTTTCGCGCTGTGTGTCGTTAGCCACCGAAACTATGTTGGCAGAGCCTATCACCACCTCTGAAATATCATAATTGCTCCATTTGTCGATTGTTGCAGAAAAAAACGGCTGAATCTCCTTCAATCTGTCGTTACCAATAAAGAGGTGCATTTTGGTAAAGAGAAGCGAGGCGTAATCAAGAAAAATTGGCACAGAAAAATTGGGGTCCGAACTTTTTAAGCTGGAGAGCATGGTGTCGCGCTGCATATTGTTGGTCATGATATTTATGCGGGTAGGCGCCGACGAAAAACCCAAATTTGTATACTTGGATTTGGAAAAATAGTAAAACGCCCCAAAAATTAGCAACACAATAATAGTGGGAACTGGATAATTGATCAAACAATAAATAAGGCTGAGTCCGTCACCTCCGCCCCCATGATAGCCTCCGCCATGGTAGCCGCCGCTATGATAGCCGCCTCCTCCGCCATGATAACCATGTCCGCCGCCCGGACGAGCATAAACACTTTCGGGAAACAGAACAGTCAACAAAGCTGTGACTGCTATAATAATAAGTATCAGAATTATATATCGGTTGTTGAAGATTTTTTTCATAACCAAAGTATTAAAACAATACACCTTTATATATATGTCAACTACAAATCCACATCAAGATCATCGGGAAGCTCGTTAATATCGTCGTCGCGGTGAGGAAGATATTTTGCAAAAATAGGCACAGCCTCGTGCATAACGCGAAGAATTTCGGCAGGCACATCTTTCGCATTGAAAATATTGTTAACCAAAGAGTTGAGTTTTTGCATGTCGGCATCGTCGAAAAGCAAAGTGATAGCGTGGTCGGGCATAAACACAGCCTCTTTTTCGGTAACGGAGCAGTAGATCAAAAAACCGGTATGCTCCATAGTGTTGTAAATCATACCCTTTTGAAAAATTGCCCGGGCATATATCTCGGCATTTTTCCTGCGTATTTTTTTAGGAATCGCCAAACGTTGCAATCCGGGAACAAAAGTAAGCAACGCCAAAACAACGCCAAACACCAGCACCGAAACACCGTACATAAAATATGTGTCGAAATCAATAGGCGCAAACATAAAGAACGAAAACAACACAAAGCACACCAGCGCCGCCGCGGCAAAAGAGTAGACCGAATATCGTCCTGAGGATTTTTTAATTATAACCACAGCCTCGGCTTGCGAGTTGTTCTCAATCTCAGCCACACACTCATAAAGTTTAGTGCGAAACTTATCGTCAAATCTTTTCATGTTTCAATTGTCTATTCAACTATTAGGTATAAAAATCAGTTCTCTAAAATTTTTATAAATATACACTTTTTTTTTATAATACAGCTTTTAAGCGCAAAAAATTTTTATAATTTTGTAGACATAATTTCAACTACAAATGGATAACAAAACTAAACAATATAAGCCAAAATCATTTTGGAGCCGTCCAGAAGGCAAGTTAGGTGGAGCAGTACTGTTAGCAGGCTGTGCTGCACTAGGATTATTTCACAATCCGGTGGTGGAGCTTTTGCGTTCGATGTTTGATACGTCAGTTTCCACAATGGTGCTTTTTGCCATCTTAGGCACTGTGGCTCTGGTACTTACCGACTCTCGAGCACGCAAGTTGGTAGGTTTTGCCTTCAAAGGACTGATGCGCAAAATCACAGGATGGTTTGTGCAGCTGGATCCCATCAAAATATTGGAATCGCACATCGAATACCTCAAGAAAAACCGCGAGGAGATGAACACCAACATAACCAAACTTCGCGGACAGCTGTCGAAACTCCGCAGCATAGTGCAGCAAAACAACAACGAGATGGATCAAAAAATCCGCATTGCCCGTCAAGCTAAGCTGCAAAACCGTACCGAACTCGTTGCCATCAACACCCGTCAGTACGGACGTTTAAAGGAGCTGAACACAAAGTACGAAACCATGATAAACAAAATGAACGTACTTTATAATGTTCTAACTAAAATTTACAACAGCACCGCCTACCTGATTCAAGACACCGAAAACGAAGTGCGTCTCCGCAAGCAAGAATCTGCCGCTATAATGACCGGCTACTCGGCTATGAAACACGCTATGAATATTATCAACGGCGACCCCGACCGCAAGATGATGTTCGACATGGCAAACGAAGCCCTCGCCGACGACATCTACGCAAAGATTGGCGAAATGGACACATTCATAGAGCTTTCGGGCGACTTTATCGACAACGTAAACCTGCAAAATGCCGCTTTCGAGCAACAAGGCAACGAACTGATAGAAAAACTCGAAAAGATGGAGAAAGAGGGTCTCTCTTACTTAGAATCTGCCGACAAGGGTCTTCCGCAGGGCGACATCACACACATGACCGCCGCAGAAATCGACGCCGCTATAAGAAATCAGGGCGAAAAAATACCCGCTGGAGCTCCTCGCGACTATACAAACATCTTCCAATAAAATCTTCGCTACTATGAAACAGAAAAGAATGAAGCTCGTCACCAAACTAATTATATACGTATCGGTGTTCGCCATCGGTGGATACTTTTTCTTCAAATATATGCCTCAAGGGTTTAAAGAGATGGTATCGCCAACGCAATCAGCACCCGACACTGTAAAAACTGAGGATATAAAACCAGACAATGTGGATCCGGTAGCAGCTCCAGACTCAGAAGCAACTCCCGACACCATTGTGATAGAAACTATCGAGACCGACACTACCGCACCCGCATCTCCAGAAGTTTCTCTTGTCCAATAAAAGCCTCGCAGAAATCTCCAATGCGAAGCGGACCCACACCTGCAGGAGTGCCGGTGTAGATTAGGTCGCCGGTTTTAAACATCACAAACTGAGAGATATACGACACAATTTCGTCGAACGAGAAAATCATATCGGCAGTATTGCCCTGCTGTACGGTGTTCCCGTTGATTTTCAACGAAAAATCTATATTACGCAGGTCGCCCAACTTGTCTTTTTTAATAAACACAGGCGAAATAGGTGCAGAGCTATCGAAACCCTTGCTCAGAAACCACGGAAGTCCCTTTGCACGGGCATCGTTTTGCAAATCGCGTGCGGTGATATCCAATCCGATACCAATTTCGTCGTAGTAACGGTGGGCGAACTTCGGACTCACGCTTTTGCCCATCTTGCATATTTTAATCACAATTTCGGTCTCATATTCAATCTGTTTGGAGAAGTCGGGATAATAAAAATCCGAATTGTTGCGCAGCAGCGCTGTTTCGGGTTTGATAAAGAAGACAGGCTTTTCGGGCGTGTCCATAGCGATTTCAGCGTTGTGCTTGCGATAGTTGCCAGCTATACAAAAAATTTTCATACTCAAAATGATTAAAAAACCCGTTTCAACGGGCAAAAACCTTATAATTGGGCACAAATTTAAAAATTATTAGAAAAAAAATAGAAATTTAACAATAGGAAAGGTATAATAATGGAAAAAATTTTTGTAATTTTGAAACGTAAACTATACAATTACTTTATTAATTCAAATTAAGCCAGAAAAATCGGTATACATATTGTATTTTGATACAAATAAAACCCGAACAAAAAAACAGTACGCTAATTTAAATGAAGAAACTTAGCCACTTTTTAATAAAAAATTTCGAGCTCAAGCCTCAGGAAATCAACATATTTTTGATGTTGTTTCTCCATTCGTTCTTCCTCGGACTTGCGGGCGCGTTCTACTTTACGCCAGCGAACTCCGAGTTCATCAAGTTTTTTGGCAGCGAGCAATTACCCTACGCATATATAGCTGCGGGTATAGGCGGGTATATTTTCACATCCATATATTCTTGGTTTCAAAAGAGGATAGGCAGCCGCTCGCTCTTTATGGGCACCCTGCTTACCATGACTATCCTTACACTCTGTTGCCGATTATTTCTCCACACCTTTTCCGATGAGTGGCTGAGCGTGTTTGTGTTTATCTGGGCATGGCCTTTCCTTTCGATGATTGGCATCGAGTGCGGCGCTTTGTCGCTCAAATTCTTAAACTTAGTGCAGGTTAAGCGTATTTTCGCACTGTTCAGTATGGGCGGAGTTCTGGCGGCTATCATCGGTTATTTGGCTATCCCGCTATTAAACAAGGTTATCTCCCACCCCTACGACCTGTTGTATGTGAGCACATTAGGTTTTATTCTCGGTATTGTGTTCCTGATAATGCTCTACAACAAGTATCCCGAAAAACTTGCCGACGAAAAGGGCAAAAAATTCGAGCTCATCAAAAAAGAGAAAAACGACGGCACGGGATTTTTACAGCTTATAAAAAAAGACTACTTCAAGTACATATTCATCTGCGCCACACTATCGATGACCATCATATATGTAACCGACTTCTCGTTCCTTTCCACTGTAAAAATACATATCTCACCCGAAAACATATCCCAATATCTTGCGCTCGTATATGCGGGCTTGAAGATTGGCGAGTTTGTAATATCCTATTTCTCAAGTCGTTTGCTCAGCCGCTACGGTGTTAAGCTGGGTCTTATGATATTGCCAATAGCTATGGTGGTGATTGTATCCATAGCAGCGTTCATAGGCATATACCCTGGTGTAGAATGTCTTATGTTTCTGATACTTATAACAGTAAACAAATCGCAAGAGCGTATACTCCGCCGTGGACTCGACGACCCTGCCTTCAATATTCTTTACCAGCCCCTTCCCGACAACGAAAAATTTGCCGTACAGACCAAGGTGGGCGTGGTGCAGCAGTTTTCTACCGCTATCGCGGGTTTGTTTATCCTTGGTGTCAACAAGATAATAACCATTGGCGGCGAATACGATTTCAAATGGTTTATGCTATTCTTTGTGCCTGTGCTGGTGGGGTGGGTAATATCGTCTAGAAACTTGTATCTCAGCTACAAAGACAATATCCGTCAGATACTTGCCGACATAAGCAAAGAAAAACGCCGCGACACGTCGAAATACCAGTACGGCGCCGAAGTTTTAAGGAAATACATCAAAAAATCGTCGCAAAAATTCACAAACCTTGCGGTCACCATTCTTTCGGAAACCAATCCACGCTCGCTTGAAGCATACGCCGGCACTCTGCTCGAAAACGACGACGAGGTGGTAAACAAGGCTGTTTTGCGTAATATCGACCCATCGTGGAGACGCCGTATTGCCTCTCCATGCCAAAAAATTTACGAATCGTCGGAAAGCGCAGAAATTAGGCTTTTGGCAGAACGTGCAAAAAACTATTTAGACTATTCGGAAATTAAGACGCCACAACCTGACGAAATCACCAGATTAGCCTCTTCGGAATATGTTTCTGACAAGATTAAGTTAGAGAAATATATGCTCTCCGACGACAGTCTCTTAGACGAAGACATTATTCTCGGACTATTGGACAGCACCGACAAAAACGTTAAATCGGCAGCCATCACCTTGGCAGGAAAGCTCCGCACACAAAAGATGATAAGCAAGCTGATTTCGCTGCTCGAATCGGTAGAATACTACAACACCGCAGGAACTGTGCTGTTGGACATGGGCGACAAAGTTCTTCCCGCCCTCAACGAGTATTTTGAAAAATGTGTGCAGCCGGTTATCCTGCTCCGAATCATCGAGCTTTACGGAAAGTTTGGTTCGGCACCCGCACGAGCATACCTTATCAAAAACATCAACTATCCAAACCGTGAAGTGCAGCAGGCTGTAATCTACGCAATGTATTTCTGCAAATATCAGGCTGAGCCGGAAGACGTTGACACTATTAAGCAGAAGGTTAGCGAAACAGTTGAAAACATCACATGGATTATGTCGGCGCTCGAAGACATTGAAGACGAGAAAAACACTCTGAAACTATTCCAGGCTCTCGACATCGAAAAACAAAACAACCTTGAACAGCTCTTCCTCTTGTTGAGCTTCATTTACGAGCCGCGTATTATTGCCTTGATTCAAAAAAACATCATAGGCAAAAACACAATATTCGCATTAGAAATTATCGACAACTTCTTCTCGCAAGACGTTAAGCAGATAGTGTCGCCATTGTTCGACGACATGTCGGCAGTGCAGAAAATCAAGAAGCTGAGCTATTTCTTCCCCCAGAACAAATTCTCGTTCAGCGACCGTCTAAAAGAGATTATCAAACGCGACTTCAACAAGATAGACAATTGGACGGTATCCAAAGCGCTAGAATTGCTCGGACGTATTCACAAGTCGAAATCCACATCAAGTTCTAGCGCGGGTGTTATGGACTACAAAGACCTCAGCCTTTGGGTGCGTTCAAACTTAGACGAACTGCTCACCAAGATACGCAAGAGCGAGATGCCCGACGAGATTTTCTTGTGCCTCTATCACACCGACGAAACCGTGTACTCTGCTGCGGCAAAAATTATCTACGAGGAGAACCCGATAAAATGCTCCGACTATCTCACAAATATGTCGTCGAAGAAACAGCAGCTGCTTTCTGACCTCACCAACAACCAGCCTATCCTTTTAGACAAGATAAAGATGCTCAAAAAGCACCCGATGTATTTCAACGTTCCTGAAAACCTTCTGGTTAAGATGGCTGAGCATATCCGCATACGCCAGCTCAACAAAGGCGAAGAAATTATGCCCACAGTTCCAGGTGCGGCAGAAGACATCATTATTGTGCTCAAAGGCGCTCTCTGCGTAAACGAGTCGTTTGGCGACGACACATATTTCTTTAAGAACGACATCATTATCAAGGGTCTCAACCTCGACCAAGGAGCTAACGTGCTCACAGCCAAGAAAGACAGCACAGTGCTGCTGATAAGCCGGTATGAGTATTTCAATATCCTCATCAACGAAACCGACATTATCCGCTACGTGTTCAACGAAAACAATCAGAACCGCGGAGCAGCCGACAAGGCCGAAGAAGAGTAGCAGCCTGCCAAAGTTTGCCGCGCCATACTATCACTATTCATAATAATCTATATACCCGTCGTCGAGATTTTGGTCGTCATCGAGGTGAAGATTGAAACCTGCGTTGTGATGTTCTTTTGGATATGACGAAGCGGTGTTATCTGTCTTCGCAGGCTCTTGTTCGGCAGGCGAAGGTGCTTCAGCCGGTTTTTCAAATTCTGGAAGAGAACCATTCTCCTCATATTCCACAAGCTGCGATTTAAGTTTAAGAATAGCCGTAGTATGCTCTTCGATAAGCTGTTGCAGTTTTTGACGATCAGAAGTTTCTGTATCAGCAAGCTTGAAGAACTCTACCGACTGGTTGAGGCTACGCCACTGCTCTATCATCATTTCTGAGTTTTTCGACATATCCACCGACGACTGTGTGTTAGACTGTGTAATATCCAACAACTGCTGAACGGCATGGTTGATCGATACGGCACGGTCGAGCTGTTCGTTGCACGAGGCGGCAATCTCCGACACCATGGCAGCGTTTTTGCGAATACGCGGCGTAATCTTGTCGACAAGGTCTGACGAACGTTCTGTAATTTTAAGACTTCGCGCACTCGACTCGTTAATCTGGATAGAAGCCTCCTGACAGTGCTCGGCAAGTTTTCTAATTTCAGCAGCCACCACTGCGAAACCTTTGCCGTGAACACCTGCTCGAGCCGCCTCCACAGCTGCGTTGATGGCGAGAAGGTCGGTTCGCGAAGTAATCTCGTTGATGATATTCGCCTTGCTGATAACGTTTTGAATGCAGGCGAGAGTGCTTGCGGAGGCCTTGGTAATAGTGAGCACGTCTTCGGCAATACTGTCCGACGACTCGCAGGTCATTTGTGCATTTACGGTGTTTCTCTCAATCAACGAGGATATGTTTTCGAGTGCCGAGAAAATCTCCTCCACGGCAGCCGACTGAGTTTGAGAGTCGTTTGAAAGTTTATTCACAATATCCGAAAGCAACTTGCCGCTTTGGGCAGTCTCGAGGGTATACTTGCGTATAGACTTCACAGCAGTGCTGAGCCTGTCCTTCATATTCTTAACATTTTGTGCAAGTTCGCCAATCTCGTCAACATTGTTGATATGGTCGGCGGCATCGGAATATAGCTTACCTTGAGCCACATCTTGGGCGAGCTGGTTTACCGACCGTATTGGAACCACAATAATAACCTTAATCACCAGCCACAGTATTACGCACATTAGCAGAATAGCTATCAAGCCCGTGAAAATCAGGATATAAAGCATCTGAGTATCAGACTTGTATAGCAACTCTTTTTCCACAAGTATGCCGAGAGTCCAGTCGGTGTCTTTTACATGGTGGTAATAGATTTCAACCTCCTGATCATGATTATTTACACAAGATTCTATGCCCGACTTGCTCTTGTTGGTGACAATTTTAGTTAAAAAGCTGTCGAGACCCTTGTATCCCACATTGTGAGCACTTCTAAAGTCAATATTGTTTACATATTGCTGTCTGGGATAAGCGATAAGAACAGTGTTTTCGTTAATCATAGCACCCATGCCCAAACCGTTGATAGTCATGTTGGCAATATAGGAGTTGATGGTATCGTTGTCGAACACAGCGGTAAGCACAGCGAGAATACTGCCGTTTCGGTCGCGCACAGGCACTGCCACATGGAAAATAGAGCTGTCGCCTTTTAACGTTGACGGCATGGAAATCACCTCGTTTCGGTGAGTGACTTTAAACTTGTTATAATACTCACGCTGCACAGGGTCGCCAATAGAGTCGAGCCCTTTGTTGGTAGTATACTGTGTGCCATCAGGAAGAGTTACACGTATATAGCGGTATCCTGCCTTGTTGTCTTCCACTAATAGTTTGGCGGCATCAAGCAGCTTGTTTGGATTGAACCGTTGCGAATTTTGACTGCCTATAAGGTTGAGCTCGTGCACGTAAGAATGCAGATAGTTAGAAATGTTGTTGCTCTGAATCTCCAAAGTTTGCAATCCGAGGTTGTGCATTGTTTGCCTCGAATTACTATATAAATATGAGAAAATCAACACATCAGAAACAATAATAATAGATGCCACAAAGGGTATAGTAATCATAGTGAGCTTAGTCCACAGATTGCGTCCGTGTGTGGCAATATATTTTTGTATCACATTCTGTTTATTCTTTGCCATAATAACTATTATTATAGTGGTTTATCTAATTCGTTTGATTGAAGGTCGTATATGAATTTGATACGATTAAGTTCAGCCTGATGCTCTTCGAGCTTTTGTTTTATAGATTCCGACACGTCGGCATCTAATGTTTTGAAAAATGTAACATCGTTAACAAAGCCAGAGGCATATTGAGAAAAAAGTTCCGCTTTTGCCAACATATCAGCCGCCGCACTGGCATTTTGGGCTGCTATTTCGGCAAGTTGTTTAATGGATGTTGAAATTTGTTGCGAACTCAACTCCTGATCTTGAGCCGATGCCGCAATAGCAGATATTTTTTCGTTGGTATTGTTGACAATCGGAACAAGTTTATCAAATAGTTGCGACACATTCTGCGCTAAACGCACATTCTCAGAGGTAGCATCATCGATCTGAATAACCGCTGCCCTGCATCGCTCTGCTAGTTTTTTAATTTCGGCAGCTACCACAGTGAATCCTTTGCCGTCGTCGGTGGCTTTTACTGCCTCTACTGCTGCATTGATTGCCAACAAATCAGTTTTGGAAGCTATATCATTGATAATACGCAGCTTATCAGTAATTTGAAGGGTACTGCCAAGTGCTTTTTTCGACAATTGAGACACACTATTCAAGTCGTTGGC
Source organism: Bacteroidales bacterium (assembly GCA_017960885.1). Lineage (GTDB taxonomy): Bacteria > Bacteroidota > Bacteroidia > Bacteroidales > UBA3824 > UBA3824. The sequence continues at coordinate 24,995 of JAGCYI010000007.1, read as the reverse complement.
CAAATCGGAGATAATCTCATGAGTTTCAAGAGCTAACGCAGTGTTTCGCGAAACAATGTCGAGCATATAGTTAAGCACAGCGGAAATTTCGTCGGCTGCCATAGCTTGACGTGTGGCTGATTCTGATATATGCGAAACCGAATCGCTAAGTTCATTACTGCCAGACACTATCAGTGATGCCTTAGAACGGATACTCTGCGATATTGACTCCAACTTTTTCGACATTTCTGAAAAGGCATTTGTAATCAACCCCAGTTCATCGTTACGCACGGCTTTGCAATCACTCACCTTGTATAGCTTGCCAGCTAGCATAAACTCCGATGCTTCAACAAGTTTTTTAAGCGGACGGGTGATATGCGAATTAATAAGCAGGCACAATACTATCGCTAACAGTACCAACGCTATAGGCACACAAACAAAAAACAACCTGATAAGTGCAATATTGCGGGCACGCAACTCATTAACAGGCATCACAAATACATAGTGCCAATTTGTATAGCCGATTTTGGTCCAAAGGAGAGCGAACCTTTCGCCTTCGGGAGTAATAATATCGAGCGGACAAATAGAATCATTGCCTGCAACAATCTCTCTACCAATACGGCTAAGACCCTCGTAATCAGAAGAGTCGGTAATTTTAAATTTTCCTACCCACTCAGGATGTTCAGTAGATGCCTGTACGAGAGCCGAATCGCTACTAACAACCATTCCCTTTCCATGGTCGAGCACGGTGATGTCACATATCATAGAAGACACACGCTTGGCATCAAGGGCAACAGAAATAAGTCCGGCAAATGTACCATCTTTCACCGTGGGAACGTGTATATAAAATATGTCGCCTTTGCCGTCGCGTGATTTTTTAAGGTCGGATACGTAATAATTATGCTCAGCAAGACGTTTCATCAGCCTTGTCGATAGTGTAAAAGTGTGGTTGGTGTCAGTTAGAGTGGTGATAGTGGAACCATCTGGTTTAGAAAAACCGCCATAACGGAAAAGACCTCCGCTTTTGTCAACAAGGGTCTGCAGCATTTTCAAACTTACAGTGTCGTTGATATTTTGCGATGTGCGGAACTCCGACAACGTTTCCAACTGCGATACAATGCCTTCGAAATGTTTTGCGAACAGAGTGGCGTGGTTTTCTATAATTTCCGACATAGCTTGGTTGAGAGTGCGCTTATTGTTGTTGCGTATAATCAAAAAAAGCACAAGGTTGATACCCACCACCAACAATACTATCAGCGGCAGCAATACCTTAAGCATATTGCCTGATATACTCTCGTGCTTTCGGCTCTCTTCCATCATATTACTAAATATTCGACCTTAAAGATACGGATATTTATGTAACAACGGATATGATTTTGATGATTTATTTAAATAATTTCTGCGTAAAATCTCTAACAGATTTGCGCCACGGCTGCCATTCGTGGTCACCAGGGAAAGAGTTAAAAAACACTTGTACGCCAGCATCTTGCATTTTCTTCACTATGGCTTTGGTGTAAGTGATGCGGGGGTCTTGTTCTCCGCAACTGATATAGAACACTTTGCGCTGGCTGTTGAACTTTTTGGTGTCGGTAAGTATTCCTGGACATTCTTTTTCGAGGTCGAAATTAGCCGAACCCTGTATGCCGCCAAACATTCCAGTGGAAAAAATACCTACATTGGCAAAGACTTCGGGTGTGAGTAAGCCCACGTAAAACGATTGACCTCCTCCCATAGAAAGTCCGCACATAGCACGGTTCTGCGCATCGGCTTTGGTACGGAATGTTTTATCCACAAAGGGGACAATGTTTTCTACCATCTCTTGTTTAAAAGATTGCATACCTTGTACAGAATACGCAGGGAAACCCGAAACACGTTTTTTAACATTGCCGTTGGAACATACCACAATCATAGGCACAGCGCGTCCGGAGGCAATAAGGTTGTCCATAATATTGGCAAGACGACCCTGCTGAACCCATCCCCTATGGTCTTCGCCACCGCCATGCTGTATATAAACCACGGGGTAACGCTTTTTAAGATCATCGTTGTAGCCAGCGGGAGTGTAAACCCAAAGCGGACGCCATTCGTTGTCTACTTTTGAATAGTAGTTGGTAATCGACACCTGACCGTGAGCAACATTCTGAATTTCAAAATCTTCGGTATTATCTTCAGGAACATCCACACCGCTCATCATTTTGCCGCAACCATAGAATGTTTCAGAAGCCGGGTCGTTTACCGAAACGCCGTCAACCACGAGCGAATAATAATGAAAACCAGGTACTTGCGGAGGAATTTCTGCATACCATACGCCTTTGTCGTTTTTTGCCATATCGTATTTTGAGCCACAGATGTCTACTTGAACAGTGTTGGCAGTGGGAGCGGCAAGCGAGAAGGCTATTTTTTTGTCTTTCAATATAACAGGATAGGAGTTTTGACTGATATTGGTAGACAAAGGTTTTGCACCGTCGGGCAGTTGAACCTGAGGAGCAAATTGTGCTTGAGCATTGATACTCAACAGCAAAGCAAATGATGGGAATAATAAAAATCTTTTCATAGGTGGTTTATTTAAAAATGTTATAAAAATGTAGAGACGCGCCAAATAATAATGTAGAGACGCGCCAAATAATAATGTAGAGACGCGCCATGGCACGTCTCTACAGATGAATTGGTGATAAAAAATTATTTCAACAATGCCAACGCCTGGTTGATGCGTTTGAAAGCCTCGTCGATACGTGGGAAGTCGACAACGTAACTCATACGTATACAAGCGTCAACGCCGAATGCGCTTCCTGCTACTGTGGCAACGTGTGCTACGTTCAACAAAAATTCGCAGAGGTCTGACGAACCGTTGATAACCTTGCCATCGTATGATTTTCCATAGTAGTACGAAAAATCAGGGAATGTGTAGAATGTGGCAGGAGGAACATTGAGTTTCACACCAGGAATCTCTTTGAGGTATTTAACCATAAGGTCGCGACGTTTTACAAGCACCTCGTTGTTTTTGGCAATAATAGACTGGTCGCCATTAAGAGCCTCAATAGCAGCGCGTTGAGTAACAGAGCATGTACCCGAAGTAGTCTGACCTTGAAGCTTTTTGCAAGCCTTAGCCACCTCAACAGGACCTGCCATATAACCGAGACGCCATCCGGTCATTGCGTAAGCCTTTGAAAGACCATTGATAACAATAGTCTGGTTGAAAACATTGGCAAACTGAGCAATGCTTTCGTGCTTGCCTACATAGTTAAGGTGTTCGTAAATTTCATCAGAGATGATCGCGATTTCGGGATATTTAGCCAGCACGTCGGCAAGAGCCTTGAGCTCGTCTTTGGTGTAGATGCTGCCCGAAGGGTTCGACGGTGCGTTGAGAATAAAGCCGTGGGTTTTAGGAGTAATAGCCTTTTCCAACTGCTCAGGAGTAATCTTGTAGTAGTTGTCGGGCTTACCCTCAATAATCACAGGTTTAGCGTTGCAGAGGTGTGCGAGTTCGATATACGAAACCCAGTAAGGTGTAGGAATTATCACCTCGTCGCCCTCTTGGAAAAGGCACTGCATAGCATTGGCGAGGCACTGTTTTGCACCAGTAGAAACAACTATCTGATTTTCTGCATATTCAAGATTATTCTCACGTTTAAATTTACCTTGAATAGCTTGTATCAAATCCTTATAGCCTGGCACGGGCGAATAGAAGGAATAATTGTCGTCGATAGCCTTTTTAGCTGCGGCCTTAACGTTGTCGGGGGTAAAGAAATCGGGCTGACCTACAGTAAGGTTAACCACATCGATACCTTTCTCTTTCAGTTCGTTGCTCTTTTGGCTCATCGCAAGAGTCTGCGATTCGGCAACTCGGTTGATTCTTGATGATAATCTCATTTTTATAATGCTTTATGATGTTTTAATTTTTTTCTTTTATACAGGGTCTACATTAACAGCGGTAACAAGTCCCGCCTGCGTGGTGGTAGATTTAATATAGCCTATGGCGTCGTTGATAATCTTTTTGGCTGCGCTTCCGTAGTGGTTGCGGCTGATTTTCAACGTTATCTCCTTTATATATAGTGTCTGAATACGGCTGATGAGCGGATACTCAGGACCAAGCACGCCGGGTCCGAACGATTTTCTAAGTATGTCGGCAAGTCTGTCGGCCTCGTGGTCGAGCAGCTGCGGATTCTTATGCTTAAGTTGAATCTTTATCAATCGTGCAAACGGCGGATAAAGAAATTTGCTACGCTCGGCAATCAAACGGCTGTAGAGCAGCATATAGTTGTTTGATATAATATCCTGAAAAACAGGGTGCGTAGGATTGTTGGTCTGAATAAGCACCTTGCCCTTGATTTGCGAGCGTCCGGCACGACCTCCTACTTGTGTTATCTGTTGGTATGCGCGTTCTTCTGCACGAAAATCAGGGTAGTTGAGCATGCTGTCGGCATTGAGAATAGCCACAAGACGAAGCTTATGGAAGTCGAATCCCTTAGAAATCATCTGTGTGCCAGTTAAAATATCAATGTTGCCATCTTCAAAGTCGGCAATGATTTTTTCGTAGCGCGATCGCGATGTGGTGACATCTGAATCCAAACGCGAAATTCTCGCATTGGGGAAATACAGTTTTATCTCGTCTTCGATTTTCTCTGTTCCAAATCCTACGGTTTTAAGTGCGGTATCGCCACAAGCCAGACATTTGGTAGGCATTTCCATACAATATCCGCAATGATGGCATACAAGCCGTCCGTCGCGCTTGTGATATGTGAGGCTAACGTCGCAGTTTTCGCAAACCGGAATCCAGCCGCACGACTGGCACTCTACATAAGGCGAAAAGCCACGTCGGTTGCGGAATAAGAGCGTCTGCTCGTTACCCTCTATACAGTTTTTCACCTCGCCCAAAAGCTGAGGCGAAAACAGCGACTTCATCTGGCGGCGTTTGGCTGCCTCCAAGGTGTCAACAATGAGATACTGAGGCTGTCCTTGTTCCGAAAACCTCTTGGTAAGCTCTACAAGTCCGTATTTGCCACTTTTGGCATTGAAAAACGACTCTAACGATGGTGTAGCCGAACCCAGAAGCACTTTTGCACCGTACATCTGAGCCAGCACAATAGCACAGTCGCGGGCATTGTAGCGTGGCGCAGGGTCAAACTGCTTGTAAGATGTTTCGTGTTCTTCGTCAACAATGATAAGTCCCAGTTTGTTGAACGGCAAGAAAACCGACGAGCGCACTCCGAGCACAAGTTTCGGACTATCACCAGAATACAAAGTCTTCCAAATTTCAGAACGCTCGGCATCCGACAGCTTGCTGTGATATATGCAGACAGTATTACCGAACACCTTTTGCAAACGTCTCACAATCTGAGATGTAAGCACAATCTCTGGCAAAAGGTAAAGCACATGGGTACCTTGTTCTAAATACTTGTTGATCAATTTAATATACAATTCAGTTTTTCCACTGCCGGTGATACCATATAATAATACGGTGTTTTTTTCGGCAAATAGCGATTCCACTTGATCCAAGGCAGTCTGCTGGGCTGGCGTAAGGTCGTGGTAGAGTTCTATTTCGCCTTCGTATTTTTCTATACGGCTCACCTCCTTTTCTGTTTCTACCAAAACTTGTTTTTGGATAAGGGCTCCGAGAGCCGCAGGCGAAAGGTCGGGATTCTTTAAAAGTTTCTGTCGCGATATCTCTCCATGGTTGGTAATCACTCCGTTTTCTATCTTGATACCAGACCCGGCAAGAAACGCCATCAGCACCGACATCTGTTTTACAGCACGGTGTTCAAGGTCGTTGAAAAGGTCTTTAAACTGAATTTCTTTGGTAAAAGACTGATGCAGCGACAAAAACTTTTCGGTTTTTGGCTTATAGGTGTCCTCTATCATTTTCATCACAGAGGGCAATGCTGCGCGGTACACCTCCCCTATCGTGCACATATAATAGTCGGCCATCCATTGCCAAAATTTCAAATGGATGTCGTTGACCACTGGGGTGGTGTCGATAATATCAATAACCTCCTTAATTTCAAACCCCTGCGGAGGAGTGTCGACCAAAGCAGCCACTATACCAGAATAGTGTTTCGATTTCCCCATGGGCACCTCCACGCGGCATCCGACGCGGCACGCAGTGGCCATATTGTCGGGAACAGCGTAAGTAAGAAGGTTTGGCAGGGGAATCGGTAATATTACTTCTGCATATATTGGCAACATCGCTCGTTAAATTTCAGATTCAGGCGTACCTTGTGCCTTTGTGTAATCCTTTTGATAAAGCGGGTTTCTATACTTATCGGGAACAGATGTTATGGGTCGTATCAAAAGCGTCTCCTTAGAGCCCTGCTTTTTCATAAGAAATTCTACACGGCGGTTGTATGCTTTCGATTCGTCGTCAAATTCTCCATTAATGATGTTAAACGAGATAGGATTCTCCTCTCCTAATCCCTGGACAACCAGCTGGTTGCGTTTCACACCTTTCTGTATCAAATAGTTAACCACCACATTACCACGTCGTTTCGACAGGTTGAGATTGTACAATGCGCTACCTTTTGCATCGCAATAGGCGCGGATTTCAACCACTGCATCTCGGTTGTTGTTGAGATATTTAGCCAAAGAATCGAGACTTGGAGTAGGTTTGAGAGCCTTTGCGTCGCCAAACGAGAACGAAATGTCTTCGATTTCGGCAAGGCAGTCGTAAGCCACACCATTTTCGTCGTAGTACTTGCCCGGTATGCGATCAGACTCTTCAACAGGCACATGAGGCTCGGGGCAATTGTGCTCGGGGTCGAGCTGGATAGTCTTGTGCGTAATCTGGGCAGGTGCGTTGCCGTCAATGTCGAATGTTTCGGTATACACTACCCTGTTGTCGACAGTGGCGGTAAGAGTATAATTGTGGGCGCGGCGTCCGATAAAGATATACTTGCCGGTCTTGACATTAGGAATTGCTGTGCTGGTAACGCCAAGGCTGTTGTCGCGAATGGTGATAAGGCTTTCGGGCACTTTGCCTTCGCACACACCTACAAAACCAGTTACAACTGCGAGCTCTGTTTCCATTACCGAAGGCAGACCCATTACGTAGATATCTGAGCGGCCTATGCCGTCTTTACGCTCCGAAGCGAAATAAGAACGTGCGCTTGTAGGAGTGATAAACAGGAACACATCGTCTTCGGCAGTATTGATCGGGAAACCTGCGTTAACAGCCCTCGACCATGTGCCGAACTCGTTTGCGTCGCAGTAGAAAATATCGTATCCGCCAAGGCCTCTGTGCCCCTTGCTGCTGAAATACAATTTTGAATTGTCAGGCAATACAAACGGGCCTTCCTCGTCTTCGGCTGTGTTTACAGCATCGCCAAGGTTTTTAGCCACGCCCCAGGTGCCATCGGGCTGACGCTCCGACACGTAGATGTCGTATCCACCGTAACCACCTGGACGGTCGCTTGCAAAATACAAGTATTTGCCGCTTGTGGAGAGGCATGCTCCGGTTTCGCGATATTTAGTGTTGATATTTTCGTTGAGAGGTACAGGCACGCCCCAGTCGTTGCCGTCAAATTTCGACACGAGCAATGTGCCGTTGTCGTCTTCGCGATAAATATACAGCTCGGAACCATCGTACGAAATAGAAACCGTAGCCTCGTGCTCCGGGGTGTTGATATTGTCGCTGATAGGTTGAGGAGCGCTCCAAGTGCCCGTCGACTGCTTACGCGACACATAGATATTTTCATCGTACTGGTCGTCGGCTTCAATTTCGTGGTTGCCATAAGGACGACGCGATGTAAAAATCAGAATCGACTCGTCGGCGGTGAGCACCGGACTGTGGTCTGAAAATTCACTATTGACAATAGCTCCAAGGTTTTGCACCTGAATTTCTACCGGGTGCGACTTCATTTCGAGAGTAAGGTTGCAAAGGTCGATCTCCTTGTCGATAATTTCAAGAAATTTTTTGTTCGACACTCTGCGTTTGAGTTTTTCAAGAGTGCTAAGCGCTTGATCTATAGAATCGTTTACACGATAAGCCCTTCCAAGATAAAACTCGGTTTCGATGCCTTGAGTGCCTTTGCGCTGTTTTGCCTTATAAGTGCTAAGAGCGTTTCTAAACTCTTGCATCGAGGAGTCTTTCTTGCTTGAAGTGTTGAGATAGCAAAATCCGAGTTGAAAATGATAAAGACCGTTTTCAGGCTCCATCTCGATCATTTTTTTATAGAGCTGGATAGCCGACGAGAAATCTTCATTAAACACCATCATCTCGGCCATTCCAATGTTGATATCGTCTTGTGCCGACGCAGAAGGTGTGATAAACAATGTGCCTGTCAAGACTGATATTATTACAACGAATGAAAAAAGGTATTTTTTCATATTAGTAGACATTAGAATGTTAGTATAATAATTTTGCTACAAATTTAGTGGTTTTTGTTAAACTACCAAAATTAATCAAAAAAATACGACTTAGCCAAATTTCTTAGATTGTAGCGCGACGCCATAATTTCGCCGTAAGCGCCAGCCGACCTAAAAGCCAGAAGGTCGCCTCGCTGAGTTACAGGCATCTTGTAAGCCTGCTCAAACACGTCGGTGGATTCGCAAATAGGACCTACAACATCGTAAATACCCTCTTGGTCGGAGGTTGAGGAGAGGTTTTCGATACGGTGATGCGCTCCGTAAAGTGCGGGACGGATCAAATCGTTGAATCCTGCGTCTACAATTGCAAAAGTGGTTTTGCTCGCTTTTTTTGTATACAACACACGAGCAATCATTGTGCCACATTGTGCCACAACTGCGCGGCCAAACTCAAAATGCACTCTCTGACCCTTTTTAACATCGAGATTTTCGTGAATTGTATCCAAAAGGGTTTCAAAATTCGGAATAGGATTGGCATCGGGATCGTCGTAATCGATACCCAGACCGCCACCAAGATTTATTTCGGGAAGGTTGAGACCCAGGAGCTGCAACTTTTGCTGCATTTCGTTGCTGCGGTTGCACAACAAACGGTAGGGCTCGAGGTCGGTAATCTGTGAGCCTATGTGGTAATGCAAACCTACAAGTTTTATATTATTAAGCACAACTATCTCTTTTACAACTTCTTCCAAAAGATTAAAGTTGATACCGAACTTACTGTCTTCCAAACCAGTATTTATGCATTTGTTGGTATGAGCATCAATGCCGGGATTAAGTCTGAGGGCGATTTTAGCAATTTTGCCATTCTGAGCAGCCAGCTGGTTTATCACCTGAATTTCTTGCACCGACTCGCAGTTGAAACAAAAAATATCGTTAGCAAGGGCGTCGTTAATCTCCTTGTCGGATTTGCCTACACCGGCAAACACAATCTTGTCGGAAGGGAATCCACATTCCACAGCCATCAGCACCTCGTTGCCGCTAACGCAGTCGGCACCAAAGCCATAAGAGGCGATAGTTTTCAAAATTTCGGGGTTGGCATTAGCCTTTACAGCATAATGTATTTTGTAGCCATATTTGTCGGCTGCGGTTTGAAGGCTGTCGAGCGTGCGGCGCAACAAAGCCATATCGTAATAATAAAAAGGTGTGGGGGTTCCTTCGAACTTTGAAATTAATTCTTTGCTGAACATAATCAGTGTGTTAGTTAAAAAAAACATCTATAATTTTTCGGGCGCTAAAATACGGGTTTCAATTTTTTTCTGCAAAATTTTTTGTCAAATAATACATTTATTAAACAATTTGTTAATTTTGTAACAAAACTTTACACAATAATTCGCCGTGCAAAACGGCAAGGTGTTTGTTTTTAAACAATATATTTACTATCTTTGTGTTGGCAAATTTTTAGACTATATTAAAAAACGACAAAATGAACACACCCGAACAGTTATCGGTTAAACTAAAATTCAGAATAATGCTCATCTGTTTTGCGGCATACGCTGTACTTACAGGACTGTCGTTTGTATATCTAGCCTCCACCAACAACAAGATAGACGCAAGTTATCAGGCCGAAAACAAAATGAAAAACGAGCTTGCCGAAGTGCGGAATCTCCAATATGAGCTGTTCGGACTATACTCGTCGACCCGCAACAAAGAGAAAGAAGACACTCTAATGTCGGAAATCAACAAGCTATGCGCCAGGATAGACAAAGGCATCGAAACCCTTTCGCAAGTAGAGCCCGTGCTAAACCGCCGCACAATACAGTCGATTTCCATTCTCCGCGAAGAATTCACCAACTACCAGAGCAAAATTGAAGAGATTGCAAAAATCAAAGAAGACATCAACGCCCTTACCGAAGACGCCGGACGGCTCAATTCAGACCGGAACACCGTGCGCAAAACCCTGTTCCAGTTTACATTAGCCGGCATGAGCAAGATGTTTGACGAAGCTTGCAAAAGCGAAAAAGCCTTCTTAGAAAACAGCTCCATTGAGCATTACGAAAAATTCAACAAACAAATCGACGGCATAAACAACATTCTGAAATCTACCAACACAAGCAACATCCTCATCAAATACCAGATGGCTAAAATGATGGACCAGCTGTCGGAATACCGCATGACATTCAACCTAATATTCTCTAAGCAGCTTTTGCTGGGTCTTGCCGACAACGACGGCTACAAGGGCGAGGCGATGGCGCAAATTAAAACCATGCAAAACGACATCGACGAACTTATCATTGAATCCGACATTGTACGTGCCGCAAAAAAGAAAAACACCATTATGATTATCGCCATCGTGCAGATTTCGGTCATCATTCTCGGACTAACATTCTTCTTGATACTATTCTCGTCGGTAAACCATCCTATCGAAAAAATGAACGGCTATCTCGAAAAAATGCTCAAAGGTGAGCTCACCCCTCCCGACACCAACGAGAAAAGCAACAGCGAGATGGACACTATGGCTAAAAAGATTGCCGCATTTATCAACAACCTAAAACAGAAGCAGCTCTTTGCCGAAGAAATTGGAAACGGCAAAACCGACAAAGAGATAGAACTGCTCAGCGACAACGACGAACTGGGCATCTCGCTTATCAACATGAAGAAAAACCTCGAAGAGCAATACGAGTCGTACAAAAAACGCCGCGAAGCCGACGAAATACAAGACAAAATCAACATCGGACTTGCCGAATTTGGCGACATACTCCGAAAAAACAACAACAATATCGACACCCTTTGCGACGAAACCACTCGAAACCTTATCCACTATATGGATGCCAACTACGCTTCGATGTATATCTACGTTGACGAAAATCCCGACGACATACACCTGGAGATGAAAGCCACCTACGCCGCCGACAACAAAAAATTCATCCAGAAAAAAATCAGCCTTTACGAAGGTATCGTAGGCACATGCGCTGTGGAAAAAAACATTCAGATTGTCGACGACATTCCTGCCGACTACATAAAGATAGGTTCAGGATTCGGTTTCACAAAGCCGGGTCACCTTATTGTGGTGCCCCTGATGCTCAAAAACGAAATCTATGGTATTATCGAACTATGCCGTACCGACAAGTTTGAAAACTACAAGATAAAATTTATCGAAAAACTGGCTGAAGATATCGCCATCACTATCTCTTATGTAAAAGAAAACACCAAAAACCTTTTCAAACTTCACGAAGAGGGAAAACGTCTCGATGATTTTTCTCATCGTATACAGCAGCTCGAAAAAGAAATCAAAAAGCAGAACTCCGAGATTCAAAACTACAAAAAAGAGATAGACAAGCTGAAACGCGAAAACGAGAAACTCACCGACCAGCAAATATTAAACAACCAATAACACAATGGAAAACGACAAAAATAAAAATAACTGGCTCAACACTATTAGATGGAAAGTGGTAATGTCGGCATCTGTTGCCGCAATACTGCTTTGCGCCGCCGTTTTGCTCGTTTTTCACAATGTGGTAAACGGAAAACTTACGGAATACAGCCGACAAAAAAGCAATCTGACTAACAACAAATACACCGAACGGTTTGAAAACGAAATCAATACCACATTATACAACCTCAACGCTCAAGCCGACGCACTCACTGCGCTAATAGAGCAAACCGGCAACGATGCCAGAAATGTAGCTGTAAGGACTCTGTCGGCATATCTAAAAGAAGACCAGACTGTCAAGTCGATTTTCATTATTTCAGAACCATACGTGCTCACCAACTCCGACAGCCTTCTGGTAAATACAAATCCAGGTTTCCCTATCGGATGGTACGGCAAAATCACTCTCCACGAAAACACCGACACTCCTGAGCTCAGCAACGACCTGCTCGCCACTTCTACCGAGGTGTACGACCTCTATCGAAACACCAAGCACGACCTTTCGTCTAAAATTCTCGCCCTCGACATCGACGGAGAAATCACCAACACCCTCGTTTGCCTTATTCCATTCTACGACAAAGACAAATTTGCCGGAATCATAGGCGCCGACATCGACCTCCGCTACTTCCGCAATATGCTCGACGAAATTATTCCGTCAGACCAGTACCTAATCATTGCCGACAAAAACGGAAAGATTTTTTATTCGCGCAAAAAAGAATTTCAAAACAGATATATCTCAGAAACTCTGCGTTTTACCGAAGAACAATACAGCATTATGGAAAAAACCGGCGAAAACTTGCCAGCCGATGTGGAAACCAAACTTATGGAAAACGACAACCAAAACGTATATATACACAACAAGCGTATTTCAATACCATATACCGACGATTTCTTTGCGCAAATATCCATCACTCCTACTATCGAGCTCAAAGCTGAGCAATTTAAAACCGAAGGTTCGGCAGTAATCATATCGATGATTCTGCTTGCTCTTTTTATTCTGGCAGTGATAATCATGTCTGGATTTATCACCAAACCGCTCGCCTTACTTCGCGACATAGTGAAGAAAATAGCCGGCGGCAATTTTGAAATAGAATCCAACAACACCCTATCGCTCCACACCACCGAATTCGCGTCAATATTAAAATCGCTGCATACCCTCACCAACTCTCTGAAACAGACAGCCGAGTTTGCCTCCGACATCCGCGACGGCAACCTCGATGCCGAATACAAAGTTTCCATCAAAAACAACGCTATTGGTGCGGCTCTCGTATCTATGCGCGACAGTATGATCGAAACCCGCGACAAAGAGCAGAAACGTATAGCCGAGGAAAAACGCACTCAATGGGCTACCGAAGGTCACTCTATTTTCAGCGATATTCTGCGAAACAGCATTTCCGACATTAGGAAACTTAGCAACGAAGTTATCGACAACCTTGTACCGTATATCAATGTAAACCAAGGTGGTATATTTATCCGAACAAAATCGCCCGAAGACCCCGAAAAAGAGGTGCTCGAACTCTACGGCGTATTTGCATTCGGTCACGAGCGTTTCCACAAGCGCACACTGCAGTTAGACGAAGGACTTATCGGAGCATGCGCAATGGAAAAGCACACCATCGTACTCAACAATGTACCAGACAATTACGCCGACATAAGTTCTGGCTTGGGCAAAGCTAAGCCAAAGGCGATAATGTTTGTGCCCCTCGTATACAACGACACGCTCTACGGTGTAATGGAGTTTGCATCGTTTAAAGAATTCGAGCAGTATCAAATATCGTTTGTGGAACGTATCTCTGAAAACGTTGCCTCCACAATTGCCAACGCCAAAATCAACGAGCAGACAGCCGAACTGCTCCACCAATCGCGTATGCAGTCGAAACAGATGGAAGAAAAAGAGGCAAACCTCCGCAGCGAAATCGAAACTCTCACAAGCCTCGTAGAAACATCGCAATACGAACTCTCGCAGATAGAAAAAACCCAGTACGCCCTCAACCGCACAGTTATGAGCGCGGTGTTCAGCATCAAAGGCGAGACATTAGACGCCAACCGCAAGTTCTGCCTGCGTTACACCCTCGATGTCAACGACATCAAACGCAAAAACATATACGAAATACTGCAGCTTACGCTCTCAAAATACGACGACTTCAAGCGAGTTTGGGACAGCGTTAAGCAGGGCTCTACCGAAAACTACGTCACCGAATTTAAAATCAACAACTCGATACGCAAAATCAGAAACACATTTGTGCCGATCTACGACACCGACAACTCTGTGGAAAAAATACTCTGCCTCGCTTTCGACGTTACATCGCAGCTCAACACCGAAGAAGAACTCAACAAAATACAAAAGCAGTATACCTCGGTAAGCGAAGACGCCAAGAGTATGAAGAAACAGATAAAGCAGTTTACCGACGACATTGAGCAGCTCAACCGCGAGCTCACCGACTCTAAGCGTCAGAACGTTGAAAACCGTCAGAAATTTGACAAAGCTTCCGCATCGGAGGCATTCTTCAAACGAGAACTTGAAAAGCGTATCAACAAGTTCCACAAGATTGAGGCAAACCTCAAAAACAAAGTAAAAGCACTAGAATCTCAAATAGAAAGCCTGACAAAAGGCAACGAAGACACAACCAACAAACAAGATAACGATCAATGATGAAAAAACTACTATTATATATTACCATTGTAGCGGCAATACTACTGCCTAAAGTATCGTCGGCGCAGGCATTCGACTACCAGAATATCCTGCGGTTCGCTCATTATGTATATTGGCCGGAACCTCTTCCGCAGGACACCTTTATTATATATATAGCAGCACAGTCGCCCGATCCTTTCTCTAAAATATCCGACGAACTAAAAACTCAGAAATTCAACGGAAAACCTATCGCACTAAAAACATACAACGACCAAACATCTATCGACGACGCCCAAGTTATATTTATCGACCACTCTGCCTCTATCAACAACGACATTTTAGAAGGAAAACTAAAAAAAATGAAGATTTTAACGCTGTCGAATAACAAAAATTTATTAAATTACGGCTGTATGTTCTTTATAGAACAAAAAGCGGCAAGCACTGACTATCTCTTTAAAAAAGAGACTATTATAGATTCCGGGCTTATGTTCAGGGCAACACTCCTGAGTCCAGGACATCAATATGTTGAATAAAAAGAAAAAGAAAGACATTAAAAGACACACATTATGAATCCTTTAGCCAACCTACCTATCAAGCACAAGATTACCATTGGGGTAACAGCGGCAGTGGTTATATGCGCCGTATTGTGTTATATCTGCAGTACCGCCGTGCTGAGTACTGCCAACAAAGATGACTTCGAGACTAAATTTGAGGGAATAGCCAAAATGCTCGCCATCGAAGGCGTGGCTTGTATCCCTTTGAACCAGCTCGAAGACCTGAAAACCCGTTGCGAAAACTATTCTGTTTTCCCGGCAATCGAATTTGTACAATTCTACGACGCTGACCAAAAACAGGTCTACAGCCACACCTACGAAAACAACAAGGATTTTAATCCGCCGCCCACATTCGAGCCAAAAAGCACCGCCAGGTTTGAAGGAAACTACCTTATCATCACCAAGCCGTGCATCCTCGACCAAGATATCGTTGGCTCGGTATACGTGGAAGTGTCCACTGCGGAGCTCTCTACCCGAAAACTCAACTACTTTGTAGCAATGTTTCTCGGCACAATTGTCATTACCCTGCTGATAATGCTGATAAGTTCGAGGATGATTTCAAAACCCCTCTCCGACCCTATCCACAAACTTACCGAGCACATCAAAAATGCCAACGACTCAAAAAACTATACTCAAAATATCAAACTTCCCAAAAACCACGACGATGTGGCTGACCTCTACAACGAATTCGACAAGATGACTCAGCTCATAGCCAAAACCGAATCTGAACGTCAGAAGGCTGTGCTGCAAGAGAAAGCCACCAACGAGATTTACACCAAGCTGAGCATGAACGCTTTCGAGGCGCTCATCGTTACCGACGAAAAAGTTAAAGTTATATCGCTCAACCCCGCTGCCGAAAAGCTCACTGGTTACCGCAACGACGAAGTTCAAGGTATGCCGTTGCTCAACCTGCTCCAGCCCGAACAAAGCCGCCGAGCTGGTGCCGAGGCAGAGGTTAAGAAATTCCTCGAAACAGGTTCGTGTAAATATACCGAAGCACCGTTTGAGGGCGTTTGCGTAAATAAAAACGGCGAAACATACATTGCCGACATGACTGTGTCGTATTACGATACCGACACTGCAAAAGGATGCGCTCTCACCATCCGCGACATCACCAAACGCAAACAGAGAGAAGCTGAACTTATCGAAGCAAAGCAGAAAGCCGAAGAATCCGACAAACTAAAATCTGCTTTCCTTGCCAACATGAGCCACGAAATCCGCACCCCGATGAACTCAATTATCGGATTCTCAGAACTTTTGGCAAAAACAAGCGGTCTTACTGGCACCAAGGCTAAATACCTCGATCTCATAGTAAGCAGCGGCAGAAGCCTTCTCAACCTCATCAACGACATTATCGACATATCAAAAATAGAAGCTGGACAGCTGAAAGTGAAGACTCGCAAATCGGCTCTCAACCCAATGATGAACGAAATCTATATTTCTCAATATCAGATTAACAACATCAAAGAAAAGGGTATCGGATTTTCGGTAAAGAACACGGTAGAATCCGACGACTTCCAAATAGAAACCGACCCCTTCCGTTTCAAGCAAATTATCAACAACCTGATAACCAATGCGATGAAATTCACCGAAAAGGGCTTCATCGAATTTGGATACCGTTTCAACACTCCCGAAGAACTACTCTTCTATGTTAAAGACACTGGTCAGGGTATGCCGCAAGACAAACTCAAGGTTATTTTTGAACGGTTTGGACAAATAGAGCAAAAAGACGACAAAAACCAGCAGGGAACAGGTCTCGGACTTGCCATCTCTAAAAAACTTGTGGAACTGCTCGGCGGCAAAATGTGGGTAGAATCCACCGAAGGCGAAGGAAGCACATTCTTCTTCACCCTCCCCTACGACCCCGAACTCAACACTGCCGACGAATACGGCGCATCTAGTTCTTCCGACGACGAGATTTCGCTCAACGGCAAAAAAATAATGGTAGCCGAAGACGAGGAGATGAACCGTATGCTCATGAAAGAGATCTTTGCCGAAACTGGCGCTGAGATAATATGGGCAGAAGACGGTGGTCAAGCTGTAGACATTGCACGAAACCGCAAAGATATCGACCTGATACTTATGGACATAAAGATGCCTGTGATGGACGGTTACGAAGCCACACGTGCTATCAGAGAGTTCGACAAAGATATCATTATCATTGCGCAAACCGCCTACGCCCTTAGCGACGAAAAGGAAAAAACCATCAAAGCGGGATGCAATTATTACCTTACCAAACCCCTCAATATCAGCCTACTGATGAAAGTGCTTAGCGGGTTCTTAAAAAAGAAGAGTTGAGCAACAGAGATATATTTGTAGGTCGCGAAAAAGAACTCCACCGCATGCACAACCTCTACGAGCTGGCTTGCGGTGGCAAAGGGCAGATTATGCTCGTAAGCGGCGAAGTTGGATGCGGCAAATCGGCTTTGGTAAATCATTTCGCTCAGAAAGCTTCTGCCATTAAAACCTGCGTTACCATATCGTTCAAATGTAGATGCGCAAGTGCCGCAGTGTCGTATGGATTGTTTTACAGGCTCTGTATGGGCAAAAAAACATCTTTAGATATTCGCGAGTTTTTTAGGAAGTCTTCGCCAGAAGCGGTGGCAGACTATTTTTTTAAAATTCTGTTACAGATTTCTGAAACCACTCCGCTGATAATCTCCGCCGACGACCTCCAATACTGCAACCCCGACATTTACAGTATGATTTACACTCTAGCACGTCATATTGTAGACGAACCTTGCAAAATTATGGCTGTGGCGGCATACAATATGTCAGACTCAAAGGTAACTGCCGACCCATTGACCAACCGCATACGCCGCGACCTCTTCCCTATCACAATAGGAAACATCACATCTGCTTGGGAATCGGGAGGACTGTGCGAACTCGTGCCAGAGCCGTTAAAACTCTCCGACACTGCCGACCTGCTAACTGCACGGTTTCCTAAAAACACATTCCCCACCGATACTGCAAATATTATCCACTCGGTTTCGAATGGCAAACCTGCCTTTATAGTCAACTTGCTTGATTATATGCAAAACAACGGCGACATCAAGCTCGAAAACAGCAAATGGTCTATTTCAAATTTAAATTTTTATTCATCGGCGCGACAATTGGAAAACGTTATCTCAAAACCTTCCAACAACAGCCGATACCGATACTCAAAACCCAAGACCATCATTTTAGGCAACCCTAAAGACCTGTTAGACAAAGCAATAGAGGCAGCATACAAACCTTCGATGCTCAACGCCATAGAACTTGCCGACTCATGCATAGCATCGCTTGTACGTTTTCGCGACAACGACGCCTCGTTTCAATACCGCGCTGTAGCTCTGCAAGTTAAACACAAAGCACTATCGTGGCTTGGATACTACCGAGAGGCTCTCGAATGTGCCGACCAGCTACTGATTGAAGCCACTCGGCACAACGACAGATACTACACTTCGGCTGGATATTACTGCAAAGGCTACGAATACCTCAATATGGCAGATTTCAACCAGGCCGAGGTCAACTTGCAAACATCGGTAAACCTTATCAAGCATATGGCTTCTCATCCCGCACTCAACGACTGTTACCATGCCTTGGGCAAGATGAACCTTATGCGAAACAACTATACCGCTGCCGCCCACTATTTGGATTTGGCGCTCCAACGATACATCAAAGCCGGCAACGAGGAGAAAGCTGCAGCCGTAAAAATTGACTACGCCACGCTGAAAAGGGCTACCAACGACAACCCAAGCTCATACACTTTACTATCCGAATCTATAGCTTATTATACAAAAGCCGCTATGCCACATATGCTTGCAAAGGCATATATCAACGTGGGTCTTTCTTTCGACACCGACAGCCGATACGCGGATGCAAAAAGATACTTTACCGAAGCACTTCGACTGTGCTTTACCACTGGCGACAGAATCAACATTGCCAACTGCTACAACAATATGGGTATCGCCGACAATGCCCAAAGCAACTACGCCGATGCATTGGCATACTTCCATAAGGCATTAGAAATTGACCGCATGTTGGGCAATTCTGCCAAGATATCAATCAGTTACAACAACATTGGAATAGCTCTGCTTAGCAGCGGCGATGAAGACGGTGCCGAAAAATATTTCAACGCAGCCCTCGAAAACGACACAAACTCCGACCATCATTATGGCATAGCTCTTACATACAGCAACTTAGGTTCGGTTTATGCGCAGAAATCTCAAAACGACATAGCAATCCGCTACTACGAACTCGCCCTCAAAACCGACCAAGACAACCACGATATTGCCGGTATGATAGCCGACTACAACGCCATTGGCAACTTGCATTACGGTGCTGAGAATATCGACGAAGCTATGCAGTGCTTCAACAAGTCGCTCGAACTTTCTGAGCAAAGCAACGACGAGGTTAGCCGCGCCGCTGTTTACAACAATATAGGCAACATTTATTTCGCAAAGCAAGATTTCAAAAACGCAGCTCATTACTATACAGAGGCTCTTGCCATCAACACTCCGCACAACGACAAAGCAGCTGCCGCCCTCAACTACTCTAATCTTGCAAGCATCTACGAAGAGCAGGAAAACATTGCCCGCGCCGAAACATATTACGAAAAGGCAATTGAACTTTACCACAAGACCAAGTTAAAAACGCAAGAAGCCTACAACCTTAACGCGCTCGCAAAGCTATACTACAACAACGAAAAATTCGACAAGGCTAAAACAGCTTTTCTTCACGCCGCCAGAATCTACAAAAAAACTGGCGACACCAAAGAGTACGTAAAAAATCTGACATTTGCAGGCGACACTATGCGAATGCTCAACGAATACAAAGAAGCGCAAAGAGTGCTCGACGAATCTGTGGAGCTATGCAAAAGTATTGGCGACATACATGCCGAGGCTTTCGCAACCGGAACTCTTGCCTGTATGTACAACGAACAATATGAAACTATCAAGGCTATAGAATATTACAAAAGAGCAATTGACCTCTATTACCAAAACAACGAGCTCGACAGATACGCCGATACACTGTCGACACTTGCCTACATCTATTCCGACGCCGGCGATCTAAGCGAAGCCCTCATCTGCCAACATCAGGTAGTGGAAACATATAGGCAGATTGGCGATTCGGAACAAATAGCCTCCGCCTACGCCCTAATCGGAATGTTCTACGATGAATACGATTATGAAAAAGAGGCAGAAAACTACGTTTTGGCTGCCCAATATTTCAACGCTGCAAGCAAACCTGTGCGTAGAGCCGAATCGCTTTTCCACGCTGCTGCGGCACTTATGCACACTAAAGAACGCGAAACAGGTTACTCTTACCTCAACAACGCTGAGATTATATTAGAAGACCTTCTGCAAAACGACACAGAACCCAAAGACAACACTATCACCGACACGCTGATTCAGACCTACACCGCCACCGCCGACTACTTTTTTGAAAACAAAGAGTATACTAAGGCTATAGAAAAATATTCCAAAGCACTGAAACTCAGTTCAGAAACCGAAGCCCACTCTCGCACCGCATATCTGTGCAACAATATCGGGTACACCTACGACACAATAGGTTTCTACCCACGTGCGCTCGAGTTTTACATAAAAGCCTGCGAAGAGTATGATAAAGAAGAGTTTAAAAGCGAAGGACTATTCAACAATCTTAAAAATGTGGCACTTATGTACGACCGTCTCGGCAACCGTTCCAAAGCGGCAGAATACTACCGCAGAGCATTTGAATCTTTTGAAAAAGAGTTTCACATAGATGCTGCCGCCCTTGCAGAATGCGCTCTATCTACAGCCACCACCATTTTTGAAACCAAAGGCGACATAGAATCGGCATCCACATACTTCAACAAGGCATTCCACATGTTTAAAAACAACGACAACTATACAGGAATGATAAAAGCCCTGCTGGGACGTGCCGAGTCGTACACAATCTTGCGACGAAACGACGATGCTTCTCTGCTGGCAAATCAGATTATGCACATTTTTGACATCGCTCCCGACATCGACACAAAATGTAACGCCCTGCGTGCCTCTGCGCAAATCTATATCAAAATTGGAAACTTCGACGAGGCTGTAAAAAAATTCCAACAGGCGTTGGACATCCTCTTTGCCCGCGACCTTTGGGATGCCGCTGCGCACCTCTATTACAGTATGGCTACTATTTTTGCAGAAAACTGCGGAAAAATGGCGGCTACTATCGACTTCAACGGCAAAACGCTCACCATGTACGACTTTATCACCAAGCTGTTGTCTAACGCCGCCGACCTTGCCAAAACAGAAAAAGATACCGATTTAGAAATACAAGCAATTGTATCTCAGGCGCGTTACAATGTTTCGTGCGATGAGAAAGTGATTGCTCTTGCATACATCGACCGGGCGGTTAACACAGCCACTGCCACAGGTCAACCTCTTGCCGAAGCCTCTGTATTGCTCGAAAAAGCCGACATCCTTATGCGTTTTTACAAAGAGTTTAACATTGCGGCAGAATGTATCAACCGTGCCATAACTCTCTTAGAACCAGAGGGCAACAATTACGAAACAATGTCGTTTGCAAGGATTCTGAAATTTATCCAACTTGTGTTTCAAGGTGAATACAACGAATCGCAGGTATTATTCAAAAGTATAGTTCCGCAAATTGAAGGATTTTTAGACCAAGTTCCTATGCTTCGTCAGGCATTGAAAATGTTTTCGGATCATTTTAAAACCAACTAAGCATCTATCCGTCTGACGATTAGCTGTTCAAGTTCTCCGGCAGATTTGGCTACAGAGGGGTTTGCTTCGGCTAATACTTCGTGCGCATTAAAGCCCCACGAAACGGAAATAATCTCCACACCTGCGGCTCGGCAAGCCTCTATGTCGCGGATTTCGTCTCCTACATATAATATTAAGGTATATTTTTTTTGTAGCAGCCGCACGGCACTACCGAGAGCACGACGCTTGCCAAACAGAGGCACTCCGGTTTTCACATATCCGAAATAGGATTCAAGATTGTGGTTTCGCAAAAAACACTCTACTGCATGGGTTGTATTTGTGGTAAGAATACCCAAATCAGCACTTTGCGAAATATTCCTCAACATTTCGGGCACACCTTGGCAAGGTTGAATATTGTAGGCATTGCGAGCCGACTCCTTTCTAAAAAACCTCACCAAACGAGGAATCTGCCACCATCTTACGCCCGAAAGCTTTACAAGCTCCCGAGCAGAAAGATTGCGGTTTTTAGCAAAATCGATGGTTTTATATCCAAACCTGCCGGCGAACTCGTTGATAAGCGCAGCACCGGTTTCAAAAGTGTCGGCAAGCGTACCGTCAAAATCAAACAGCACAATAGAGCGGTGCATAATCTATGCGCGAGTAGAGGTTTCCACCACTGTTTCGTTAGTAAAAATAATATCTACATCGTCGTTGAAATTGCCAATAGCCAACATATTCGACGAATTGCTCATAGATACAAGCCGTGGGAATAGCATCATTGATATCTCGCGTCCTCGCTCAGAAGTGGAAGCATTGAAAAATCTCAGTCTTCTGTCTGCGCCGAGCACCGAGAAAAACATCGAATCGCTGCTTATCTTAATGTCGATAACCTCGCTGCCTATATCAAACTCCGAAACTGGCATAGGTATCTGAGGATTGTAGACGCACACACGGCCGTTCTTAAATCCGTAAATAAGTCTTGTGGCATCGGTGTTGATAGCCATCGATTTAATCTCGTCGGAACTATTGTATCCAAGCCTGAATATCTCCGACAAAGCGTTGATACGATAAATCTTCATATTGTGCATATAGTCGAAGCCCGCCACATACTGCATATCGCGCGACACCGACATAAGGCAGAAGTCTGAAATTGCCTTATTTATCACCTTTGATTTAATATCCACCTTGTAGAGCGAAAAATTGTCGCTTACAAACAGAGTGTCGTTGTTGAAAGGATGGAAAAACAGTTTTTTGATACTGCCGGTGTAGTTAATGATATCGGAATATAGCGAGAAACCGTCAGACGATATATTCATCACCCTAAGGAAACTCTGACCGCCAACAGCCATAAACTTGTTGTTGCGGCTGAATGCTATCGCAGTAGCGTTAACATCTTGTTTATGAACAGTTTCCCACGACGAAGTGTCAAATACCCTGAGTTTGCGGCTTTGGTCGGCGATAGCAATGTATTCGTCGTTGAAACTGAAACTTATATCGCTGACGCCTTCGTGGGCAATTTTGATATTACGCGTGTTAAAACCCTTGAACTGGGTGCCGGCGTTCTTGCCTTCGTCTTGTTTCTGCTTAATAATCATCACTCTTGCGGTATTATTGCCAAGAGCTGCTGACTGTTGCAGATACTCGTTGTAACCAGCCACGTCGCCAATTTTCTCATAAACTCCGGCAAGGGTAAGCAGCACTTCGTCGGAATGGGCTATTTTGTGCGAAATTGCAAGTTTGAAAAATTCAATAGCCTTTTCGTAACGGCGGAGCATAAGGCTTGCCACGGCGGCGTTGTAGTAGGCGTCGGGATTGTCGGGATTCATTTTAATAACTGTTTCGCAATCTTCGATAGCTAATTCAAGTTTTCCGAGATTGCCATAAGCAGTGCTCCTTCGCAGATACGCCAACTGGAAATCTGGGTCGGTAGAAATCACCTTGTTGCAGTAGTCGAGCAAGAAATCCCACTTTTCAAGATTGTGACACTCGTTCATCTTTGCCACAAGGTCAACAATATTTTTCTTCTCCTCCGATCTTGAGTCGGCAAATACAGGAGCCTCGGGAGTCTCTGCAACAGGCTCAGGTGTTGATTCCTCTTGAACGGGTTCGGGAGCAGACTCTTGTTCTGGCTCTTGTTCTGGCTCTTGCTCAGGTTCTGGTTCTGGTTCTGGAAGCGGTTCGTCGATAGTGTTCATAAAATGAGGATTGACAGTATCCTCAGAGGTAGTGTTTTCAATTTGATTGTTCATATCCGATGTGTTTTCTTCGTGTATAGTTAGTCCTTCTTGTAAATTATCTTCTTGTTTGGTATCCTCTTGAGGTGCAATATCTTGAATAGAATCGTCTTGAGGTGTTTCTTCTTGAGCATCTTCGGATTGAGTATAATTTTCAATACCGAGATAGTTTTCGCGGTAACGCTCTTCCCTCAGCGATTCGCACTGGGAGAAAGTCCATGTGTCCAAAGGTGTAATATTGTCGACGGTATTAAATTTCTGGAGCACAAGGTCGTCGCCGATAAGCTCGTAAATGGTTTGTGCAATATACTTGCAACAACTAATAGGCTGTTTCACAATCTGTTCTTCGGCAAAACGGATAACCACCCATCCTTCTTTTTCAAAGAAACTATCGTGATTTTGTTTAGAAAAACTCTCCTCGTCGGGATTTGCCGGAGAGCCCACAAACGACTGAGGTTCACCAGATTCGAGATCATAAGGCACGTCAATCTCCACATCAATATAAAGTTTGCGGTCAGAGACCGAAACAATATAATTAGGCACAAAGCAAGAATTGTCGTCGTCTTGCGCAATGGTGTAGTTAGTGAGCACCTTTTCAGGGAAATACTCGTTGAGAATCTGGTAAAAATCGTCGTTGCAATCTACGTCGCACTGCTCGGCAGGTTTCAACTGACAATTGGTGAGCATAAGGGCTTCGGAAACCTTCTGGCTACGGAAACGGGCGAGAGCTGCGCGGTCGTTGTTCTGACGGTGTGCCTCGTCAACAGCCGCAAGTTCATCGTTGTAGCAGCGCATCAGGTATTCATAGTTTTCGATCGATTTTTGGTTGGCGAGTTTTTTAAAACGGTTTGAAATTACGTTGTAAACCATCACACTAACAGATGCGACCAAAAATACCGTTAGCATAGCAGTGAGCCAAGCATTCGATGGCACAATGCTAAACTTGTAAGCAACAATAAGCAACGCCGTTATAGCCGTAAGGAAAAATCCTGTATAGCGCATTTTCTCAAGCGTTGGACGCACGGGAAGCTGTGGAGCATTAGGCACGGGTATTTTGCTGTCCTGCGCCTCTAAAATATTACGCGGAATTATACTTGCTGGATATTGAGTGTAATTGTACATAACATAAAAATAATTTCTTTAGTAAAATTGTAAACATAATTTGTGCCACGAGTTATTGGTAAAATCATTTTTTTA
>JAGCYI010000062.1 GCA_017960885.1 Bacteroidales bacterium | reverse complement strand
GGCGGAACTTACTGATTGGAATCACGACGACCAACTTCTCCTTGATATGCTCGACGGCATCTACACCGACTCTCAGGGCAAGGAGTACAACTTTGCCCGCGAATCGCTCAACGGCGAGAAGATAGAAGTGCAGGTCAGCGATGGCACTATGGCGCAATGTTTCAAACTCAAAGACGGCAAAATCTATTGGGTAGAGTTCACCGACAAGGGAATCGACCTCTACAACGCCGTTTGGGACGACGACAACCCTGTTGGATATTACAAGCAATCAACGTTTTACAAATCGCTCACTAAGAAAGACCAAATCACCGAAATCATCACGGGGCAGTACCCCTACACCTCGATGAAATTGGTTTTGCCGTCACAATTGGATTTTTTCACCAAGGCTCAACTCCGCGTAATGCGCAACGAAATCTACGCCCGCCACGGCTATGTGTTCTCCTCCGCCGACCTCAAAGCCCACTTCTCCAAAATGAGTTGGTACAAACCCCTGAACGACAATTCAAAAGTTCATCTCTCACAATTGGAGCAATTGAACGTGGATTTGATCAAGGCGTGGGAAAACAATAAGGCGGATTAAAAAAAACTCTGTCTAAGCCCATAAAATAGTATTAACATTTATTCTAATAAATATATATATGGAAAATAACGAAAATCAAGAAGTTGACAATATTGAATCTCAGAATCCAGAGCCATTAGAAACAAAGCCTGCTGTAGAAATCACAAGCAAATATCTTAAGTCCACAACAAGGATATCAGGATGGCTGGTGTTTTTCCTTTTTGCGATAATGTTAGGCGGTTTTATTGGTTTGATTAAGGCGATACTGGCGTTTGATTTGTCAGAGGCCGGCGGAAGTTATCTCATAGCTTTTTCTGATATTTTTTTAACTGCAATGTGCTTTTTCTTAGCATCATATACGTTGTATGCGTTTTCAAACCGGCTTCCAAATGCGGTTTTCCTTGGAAAAAACTATGTGGTTGCTACTTTTGTTATTAATATTTTAATACTTATAATATATCGGGCAAATGATATTGAATTTTCCAGTGAAAGAGAAATTATAGATTTAGTTAAATCATTGATTTGGGCTGTGATATGGTTTTGCTATTTAAGTTTCTCCGAGCAGGTTGCCGAAGTGATTCCTCCAAGTTTTAGAAAAGTATACACTCATAATTACGTTATAAATGTGATTCTCATTGTAATACCTTTATTAATGTTAGTAGGAGGAAGCGCAGGAATTATTGTTTCTGAAATGTCGAAACAGTCCGAAGTTGCTTCTCTACGACAGAATTTGGTATTACAAGAAAATGAACGGACTGATGGTTTAGTGGTTTTTACAGTGCCGCAAGATTTTCAATGCACTGAGGAAGATGTTGAAGAAGACGGCGTTACCATTACCGTATTTCGACTTACTTCAGATTCTTTGTCCGCCAAAATTACTATGTTTAGCTCTTTCGATAGTGATTTTACTTCTGAAACATTTGATGAATATTGTGAGGCGTATAAAGACGAAGATATGGATGATTGTTCACCAACCGTTTTTATCGATACAAAATCTACAATCAACTCTTATCGGTTCTATTACCGGGTTATAAAATATAAAATGTTTTCATCGTTGCTTGTATTTTGGCGATTTGGTTTGCTATATGACAAAAAGACCGACAAAATTTGTATTTTCTTTTCTGTCAATGGTGACAATCATTATGATTATATGGAAGAATTTGCAAAAGGCATCAGATTCTTGTGATAGTTATTCGTAATTATCAATTGACTTTGGCGATTTAATATAGGTGTTTTGCTTTTTTTCGTACCTTTGTGCCACAAAAACAATTGCGAAATGTCAACCCATCACCACTATTCTGGCCTCTCTGACAGCGAGGTGGCCGAAAGCCGAAAGATTAACGGCGCAAATATTCTTACTCCGCCGCAGAAAGAAACTCTGTGGGACACACTTAAAGGTGTGCTGAAACATTGGATTTCGATATCGCTGGCGGCTATTACCGTGGGCGCGGCGGTGACGGCGGTGTGTTTGGGCGGATACTACATTATGCCCGCCGTGCTGGCTGTGTCGTGGCTGCTGATTGTGGTTGTGGGATTGTTCGGCGGGTTCGACGATCCGCTTTTCAAGATACTTATCACTGCGTTTGTGCTCTCGATTGGTATCTCTATTTACGAATTTGAGGTACAGAACGCCGGAGTGTCTACTTTTTTTGAACCTGTGGGCATCATTGTGGCTCTGCTGCTGGCTACGGGTGTGGCTTTTTTGTTGGAAAAGAAAAACGAAAAGACTTTTCAATCGCTCAACAAGGTAAACGACGACACATTTGTAAAAACCATCCGAAACAACAACGTATGCCAGGTGCCTCGCCGCGACATTGTGGTGGGCGACATTGTGATTCTGGAACAAGGCGAGGAGATTCCTGCCGACTGCCAACTGCTTGAAAGTATAAACCTTATAGTAAACGAATCGTCGCTTACGGGCGAACTGCAAGCCAACAAAAACGCCGATATGTCGATTTCCGACCCCGAAGCCACATATCCTACATATCAGATTATGAAGGGCACCACCATTATCGAAGGCTACTGCACGGCAAAGGTGTTTCGTGTGGGCGACAAGACCGAAAGTGGAAAGGTGTTTAAGGCGGCGCAGGTTGACGAGGGCGACCCCACTCCGCTGAGCGAAAAACTCGACTCTCTTGCCGACAAAATCACCAAGACAAGTTATTTGGTGGCTGGACTGATTATCGTGGGACGTTTGGTTACATACTTCTTCTCCGACAACTGCAGTTTCAACTGGCTCGACATTTTCTCATATCTTCTTAATACTGTGATGATTGCCGTTACTCTGATAGTAGTGGCTGTGCCGGAGGGACTGCCTATGAGCGTAACACTTTCGCTGGCGTTCAGTATGAAGAAGCTGATGAACGAGAACACCCTGCCCCGCACTATGCACGCCTGCGAAACTATGGGTGCGGCTTCGGTAATCTGCACCGACAAGACCGGAACACTTACTCAGAACAAAATGCAGGTGGCAGATTTGCAAATGTCTGAAATAGAGGACAATCTGCTTGCCGAAATGATTGCTGTAAACTCCACGGCAAACCTCGATTTGTCCGACACTGAAAACATAAAACCAATAGGTAATCCCACCGAGGGCGCGTTGCTGCTCTGGCTCAGAGGCAAGAATATCGACTATCTTGCTGTAAGAGAGAAGGCTGAGATAGTGGAGCAACTTCCGTTCTCTACCGAAAACAAATATATGGCCACCGTAACTATGTCGCCGACGGCTGGCAAAAAGATGCTGTTTGTAAAAGGCGCACCAGAGATAGTTCTCGGTTTTTCTAATCTAACTGCCACAGAATCGGAAAGTTATACAACCAAGCTGTCGGAGTTTCAAGGTAGGGCATACCGCACACTCGCCTTGGCTTACAAAGAGTTGTCCGACGGCGAAGAGCCTTTTGAAAATGGCAAACTTAAAGATATAAAACTAAGCTTTGCAGGCATTTTTGCAATTTCAGACCCTGTGCGGGTAGGAGTTGCCGAAGCGGTAAAATCGTGCACAGCCGCAGGCATTCAAGTAAAGATAGTTACGGGCGACACATCATTGACAGCCAAAGAGATAGGCCGTCAGATAGGTCTGCTCGCAAACAACGATGCCGACAACGCAGTGATAACAGGAAGCGAATTTGAGGCAATGACTGACGAAGAACTGTCGTCACGTCTCGGCGATTTGAAAATACTCTCACGCGCACGTCCACACGACAAGGAACGACTTGTAAAACTCTTGAAACGAGCCGACTACGTGGTAGCTGCCACCGGCGACGGCACAAACGACGCTCCTGCCCTTAATGCCGCCGACGTGGGTCTGTCGATGGGCGACGGTACTGCTGTAGCCAAAGAGGCGTCGGATATGACCATTCAAGACAATTCGTTCTCTACCATCAGCAACGCCGTGATGTGGGGACGGTCGCTCTACAAGAATATCCAGCGGTTTATAATGTTTCAGATGACCATCAACGTGGTGGCGTGCCTTATAGTGCTTATCGGCGCATTTATCGGCACACAGTCGCCCCTGACGGTTACGCAGATGCTCTGGGTGAACCTTATTATGGATACGTTTGCCGCTATAGCCCTGGCATCGTTGCCCCCGTCTGCCGACGTTATGAACGAGAAACCACGGCGCGTAACCGATTTTATTATCACAAAACCTATGCGCAGAAGCATTTTTGGCGTTGGCGGACTGTTTACCGCGCTGCTGCTTGTCATCCTTGCCGTTATGCAACATTCCGACATCACCTGTATGGCTGATTTTCTGTCGTTTAAGTTTGGCGAATACAACGGTCTTAGCGCATACGAACTGAGCCTGTTTTTCACCATTTTTGTGATGCTGCAATTTTGGAATATGTTTAACGCCAAGGCCTTTATGACAGGCAAGTCGGCATTCCACAATCTCAAAAACAGCAGAGGTTTCTTACTAATTTCGGCAGTGATTTTTATAGGTCAGATTCTTATAGTTGAAATCGGCGGACAAATGTTCAACGTTACCCATCTTGCTATAAATGATTGGATTACCATCATCCTCGCCACTATGCCCGTGATGATTGTGGGTGAAATAAAGCGCAAAATAGGATAAGTAATCTCATTATTTTTTACTTTTTTAATATTATTTTACATATTTTTGCGTTTAATTTTGCGTCGGAAACCAATATCGAAAACACGCTATGGGACTTTTATTAAAAATACATCCTGACACACCGCCTTTGCGCTTGATACTCAAAGCGGTAGAGATTCTCCAAAACGATGGGGTGATTATTTATCCCACCGACTCGGTATATGCTCTTGGATGCAGTATGAACAGCAAAAAGGCTCTTGAACGTCTTGCCCGTTTCAAGGGGATAAAATTAGACAAGGCGTGGTTTTCGTTTATCTGCAAAGATTTGGCTGACATTTCGGAATACACTATGCCTTTGGATACCAAGGTTTTCAAACTGTTGAAAAAGAACACTCCCGGACCGTTTACCTTTATCTTGCCCGCAAGCAAAAAAATTCCGCGCATTTTCGACAATTCGCGCAAAACTGTGGGTCTGCGTATTCCCGACAGCAATATTCTTCACGATATTGTTGAGAATCTCGGCAATCCGCTTCTCACCACGTCTATCATCGACGAGGACGAGATTATTGAATATACCACCGATCCCGAACTCATTTGGGAACGCTACAAAAACTCCGTTGACCTCATTATCGACGGCGGCTACGGCAACAACGACCCCACTGCCGTTATCAACTGTACAGGCTCAGAAATTGAGGTTATCCGCGAGGGAATCAAGGAGTTGGAGTGGTAAGTTTGGATTTTTCCGCCACATACCGTCATTACCGAATTTTGATTTTGCAATCGGCTGTTACGTTTTGAGTAACCTTAGGCAAGCCCGTGCAGACAATGTGCGAGCGTTCTTTGGCATTGAGCACTAATGTGGTGGTGGCTTTAAAAAACGCATCCGAACGTCCTGAGGCGTCTACCTTGGCGTCGCGACTTTCGTAGCCGATACCTTCAAAACGGCTTCCTCCCGAAACATTGAGCATAAACACACCCGTCTTGCCTGTGGCGTTGAGACGTGATTTATTGGTGAGGGTAATGTCTGATACATCGGAAGTTACATTATAAATGCGTGCCACCGACGAATCGGCAACAATTTTAAGTTTTTGAATTTTTCCCGAAATATCCGCACCGCTGTTTTTGGTGAGGTGGGCAGAGAGGGTTTCGCAAGATATTGAGCCTTCAAAATCGCTGCTGTCGTCGGCTCTGAGACCAAAGTTTTTAAGCGTGTTTGGGTCGGAATAATTTACAAAAGCATTACCGCTAATAGTAATTCGCTCAATGGGTTGCGCCGTGGTGATAATAATCTCTTGGTCAATTAAAGCCTTGTGGATATTGGCAGGTCCCGGAGTGAAATTCAACTGCGCACGTCCGTTTTGATAAACGGATAGCACGCCCGCCTTTACCTTGATAACAAGACTTTTGTGACCGTCGTCGTCAGCAGTTACCTTGATAGAATTTTCCTTACCGCGCACTACCGTAACTTTAAGCATATCCGCCACAATAATTTTTTCAAAAATCGGCAATGATTTTTCCTTAACAGTAATCTTTGGCTGCGAATGCAACGCCGTGACGGAGAGTAATAAAAGTATGGTGAGGATAAATTTGGTCATAGGTAATGAGTTTTTATTTTTTGCAAAAATAGGCTTTTATTTTTTATTCTCCTAAAAAACACGAATCGGTATTTTTTCACACTCCGCCAGGGCAGCGTGTCTCTTTTTCTTCAAACAA
This sequence comes from Bacteroidales bacterium, assembly GCA_017960885.1. GTDB lineage: Bacteria > Bacteroidota > Bacteroidia > Bacteroidales > UBA3824 > UBA3824. The sequence continues at coordinate 18,422 of JAGCYI010000062.1, read as the reverse complement.
AAATATAAGCGAATGAAAATGAATTCCAGCGATTTTTTACATTTTATCCGCAACGTTTTTCCAAAAATCCTTTACATTTCAAAAAATAAACCCGCATCATCAAACGTTAAACTAATGTAAAGAGCAACAACCTTGCCACAATTAAAAAGAGAACAACCATCCTAACATTTTACCACAATGAGCATAACAAAGTTATATATGAAATTAGTAGCCAATACATCCGAAAAAAACTTGGCAATCGAATTGTTCAACTACTGTTCTTCTAGAAAAGTATTTTGGAAGTCAGTCTATTACATCCTTGCCATAATCGTTATTGTACTTACCCTGTCGTACAATTTTGCAAACGTGTTTTGGGGCGGCGACGAAAAATACACCGAGTTTTTGCACAACATTTCGGCGATAACTTTTGTTGTAAGCATTATTCAGGCACTCCTGATGCTGATTCTCCCATTCCGCACTTGGCAAAAGTACGAGAAACTTGAAGCCAAAATATCCGGCGCATACTCCGAGTACATCTTGTCGTCGAAGGGCGGCGAAGACATTAAAGCCTGCGACAAGAAACTCGGTCAGGCACTTAGCGACATCGTTATGAGCGACCGCGATATGAATGAGGCTATTGCCGCCGCCTCGCTTGAATACTTTAAAAAGTACGGAAATGGAAAATAGAATCAAATATTGGTTGCTGTTGGCCTGCTGCGCCATTCTCACAGGGTGCAACCTCCAATTCCCCCACGACATCACCCTGTCGCCAAAGAAACTCACCGACAGCATCGACGGTCTGCCCAAATACGCCCCGCGCGACAAGGAGGTGACATTCTCCGTTATGTGCAGTTTCGACTCGGTGATGGTGGTAAAAACCGGCTCTAAAAAGCCCGTGCGCATTATTCCCTGCCACACCATAGGCAACACCTGCACCTTTCTGATGCCTGCCTACGAGGTTACGGTAATAGTGTTCAAGACCGACAAGCCTCAGCCCCAACAGCCCGAAACCATTGTGGCAGACGTAACTCCCGAACCCACGCCAATAGCACCCGAGCCGCCCGCACCACCCGTGGTAAGCCCCTCTCCCACCCCCAACACGCCCGTCAACCGTCAGCCAAAGCCCAAAGCCAAGGTAGATTCGGTAACCATAAGTTTCAACCTATGTCTCGAAGGCGTGTACGGACGCGCGGTAGACCTCAGCGGTTTTCAATACAAGTGCCGTGTGGCAAAGGGTCAAAACATTGATATGGCAAGGTTTGCGCCGAGAGTAAAACCCGAAGTCACCGACGTAAAGTTTCTTGGATGGACACGCACCCCATCAGCCGCCAACGCTGCCACCAACTTCACCTTCGACCAAAACGCCACCCTCTATGCCGTATGGCAGTTGCCCAAGCCCCCCGTACAAGCCGATGGAACGCCGCAAAACCCTATCAAGATTACCTGCATAGAGGATTTGAAAAAGATGGAAGGATCGTCGCTGTGCTTTGTGCTTGCCACCGACAACCTTGTTATCAGCAGCGCGGTGCAGAGGGTGTCGCAGTTTAAAGGCACATTCGACGGCAACGGACACCGCCTCACCATCAGTTCGCGCAACTGCTTTATCAAAGAGAACCGAGGCACGATACAAAACCTCCGCCTGCATATCAAATCGTCGGGCTGCCACCTGTGCAACAACAACCGGGGCACCATCGACGACATCACCGTCACCCTAGAAAAAGACCTCAAAGAACTCAACCAAGCCGTTATCACCTACACCAACTACGGCGTTATCGGCCGTCGCATCCGCAAATCGTGGTCCAAGGATGTCAAAGAACCCAAAAGCATACTGTATGTGTATAATAGGTGATAGATTTTGATTAACTTTGCCCCATCAAACCATAACAATTTCTCACTATGAAAAAACCAACCATCCTGTTGATATTTTTGCTATTACTGTGTATCAATGCCTTTTCTCAAAAATCACAACCCGTGGCATACGCAGTATTCAAAGATAGTACTTTGTCTTTTTATTATGACAAAAACAAACCTGAGGGTGCGTATGATGTGGAAAATAAGGTGAAATACCGTGAGTCTTACATTAAGGAATGGGCACCAGTAAGATTCCAAATTAAAACCGTGATATTTGACGAATCGCTAAAAAAATACAAACCCAAAAGTTGTAGTCATTGGTTTGAAGGTTGTGTAAATCTTACTGCCATAAAAGGTATAAAAGAAAATCTTAATACATCTGAGGTAACTGAGATGAGTGGTATGTTTCGTGATTGTAGAAACCTGACAAGCCTTGATGTCAGCGGGTTCAACACAGAGAATGTTACTGATATGAATTGTTTGTTTTTTGGTTGTTCCAACCTGACAAACCTTGATGTCAGCGGGTTCAATACAGAGAAGGTTACTGATATGGGAGGTATGTTTTGGGGTTGTGGAAACCTTACAAGCCTTAATGTCAGCGGATTCAACACAACGAATGTCAATAATATGGCGGGGATGTTTCATTGGTGTAAAAAACTTACGAACCTTGATGTCAGCGGTTTCAATACAGAGAATGTTATTAAAATGAGTTTGATGTATAGTTATTGTGAAAACTTGACAAGCCTTGATGTCAGTGGATTCAATACTGAGAATGTTACTGGTATGAGTGAAATGTTTCGTCATTGTAAAAACCTTACAACCCTTAATGTTAGCGGTTTCAATACAGAGAAGGTTACTGATATGAGTTTGATGTTTAGTGATTGTGAAAACTTGACCAGCCTTGATGTCAGCGGATTCAATACAGAGAAGGTTACTGATATGAGAGGTATGTTTTTGGATTGTAAAAAACTTATAAGCATTGATGTCAGCGGGTTCAATACTGAGAATGTTACTGATATGGGTGGTATGTTTTCTCATTGTGAAAACCTTACAAGCCTTGATGTCAGCGGATTCAATACTGATAATGTTACTGGTATGGGAGGTATGTTTCGTGCTTGTAGAAACCTGACAAGCCTTGATGTCAGCGGGTTCAATACTGATAGTGTTATTAATATGAGTGATATGTTTAGTGATTGTAGAAACCTTACAAGCCTTGATGTCAGCGGATTCAAAACTGATAGTGTTTTTGATATGGGAGGTATGTTTTCTCATTGTGAAAACCTTACAAGCCTTGATGTCAGCGGGTTCAATACTGATAAGGTTACTCATATGAGGTTCATGTTTTCGGCATGTAAAAGCCTGACAAGTCTTGATGTCAGCGGATTCAAAACTGATAGTGTTACTAATATGAGAGAAATGTTTGGTCATTGTGACAACCTTAAAACAATCTATGTTGGTGACAATTGGAATACAAACAAAGAAACAGAGTCAAATAATATGTTTAGCAATTGCCACAACCTTATCGGCGGACAAGGTACAAAATATGACGAAAAACATACCGATGTAGAATACGCCCATATCGACGGCGGCAAATCCAATCCCGGATATTTTACAAAGAAAACTAAATAAATGATTGTTTTAGAGTTTAGTTTAAAACTCAATTAGCCCCCTATCCGCTATTTCTGTCAAACAAAAACGGATTGCAAGTAAAAGATGCTTTTGTGTTGCTCCGCAAGACTCGTTCTCAAACGTTTTTTATCTTATTCAAAACATTCAAAAACAGCGAAACTGTAAATAATTTATCATCATCGCCATCCACGCTATTGCCATTGACTATAAAGTACGAAAATGTTTTGTCACCAAGATTAATGCCGGCGCGTCGATTGTGATTTTGAAGTAGAATAGTACCGTTAATTTCAGGAAACACAGACCAACCTTGCAACTGCGAATTATCGCAGTTGTTGAGCACAACGCACATATTGTCAATTACTTGCTGATTAACAGGCAATGCATTGTATCCGTCCCAACCTTGTTGCAATTTCGACAATGCTTTCAAACTATCGTACAGCCTGCCCACATTGCCACTAAATTGTTTGCCGTTGGTTACAAAATTATATGTATCTGATTCTACCTGATTCATATCGTTTTTGGTTTATATTGCAAATATAATGCTTTTTTTATTAACCTCAAAAAACATTTCTCCGTTTTTTATGAAATGATAAAAATATTATCTTTGCCACATCACCAACCCATAAAAATATCTCACTATGAAAAAACCAACCATCCTGTTGATATTTTTGCTATTACTGTGTATCAACGCCTTTTCTCAAAAATCTCAACCCGTGGCATACGCGGTATTCAAAGGCAGTACTTTGACTTTTTATTATAACGATAAAAAGCCGGAAGGGGCGTATGATGTGGAAAAAATGGTAAAAAAGCCTTTAGGGGAAGGGAAAGAATGGTCTCCTGTAAGCAAACAAATTAAAACCGCTGTATTTGACAAATCGTTAAAAAAATTCAGGCCAAAAAGTTGTAATTCTTGGTTTGAAAATTGTCAAAATATAACTTCCATCATAGGCATAAAAGAAAATCTTAACACTTCTGAAGTTACTGATATGTCAAGTATGTTTTATGGTTGTATGGAATTGACGAGCATTGATGTCAGCGGTTTCAATACAGATAATGTTACTGATATGGCGTATATGTTTTCTGAATGTAAAAACCTTACAAGTCTTGATTTAAGCGCATTCAATACAGAAAATGTTACTGATATGGCTTGGATGTTTAGAGATTGTGTTAACCTGTCAAGCCTTAATGTCAGTGGATTCAAAACAGATAAGGTTACTGATATGTGTTTTATGTTCAATGGTTGTAGTAGTCTTACCACCATCGATTTGTCTAAGTTCAATACAGAGAATGTTACTGACATGGGTTTTATGTTTAATGAGTGTAGGAGTCTGACAAGCCTTGATGTCAGCGGGTTCAATACTAAGAACGTTACTGATATGGCTGGTATGTTTATGAATTGTAATAACCTGACAAGCCTTGATGTCAGCGGGTTCAATACTGATAAGGTTACTTATCTTGATAGGATGTTTTATTATTGTGAAAACCTTAAAACAATCTATGTCGGAGCCGGTTGGAATACAAGCAACGTTACAGAGTCAGAAGATATGTTTGAAAATTGCCATAACCTTGTCGGCGGTCAAGGAACAAAATATGACAAATCCCACACCGGCTTGGAATACGCCCATATCGACGGCGGAAGCGATAATCCGGGGTATTTTACTAAGAAAACAAAATAACATTGTGGATAATTTTGTGTTAATGAAGATCCTACGCCGAGATTTTTTATAAAACATTTTCATCATTACCAAATAAACGCTATATTTGCAAAAAAATACTATGGCAAAGTACATCAACCCATATACCGACTTTGGATTCAAGAAACTATTCGGCACGGAACTCAACAAAGACCTGCTCATTAGTTTCCTCAACGCTATGTTTGAGAAAAGCAGTGCGATACCCAAAGACGAGATTCTCGACATCACCTACCTCAATGCCGAGAAACTCGGTCGTTCTGCCTCCGAGCGAAAAGCGATATTTGATGTGTATTGCACCACCAAGAGCGGCGCTAAGTTCATAGTGGAGATGCAGAACGTGTTCCAACAGTTCTTTAAGGACAGGAGCGTGTATTACTCCTCGTTTCCCATCCGCGAAATGGCAAAGAGAGACAGCGCCGACGAGCATTGGAACTACGAACTCAACAAAATCTACACCTTCGGCATCTTGAATTTCGTATTCAAGGACGAGGCAAAAGACACAACGGGAGAGGTTAAGACCGTAAACGATTTTTCCGACGACGACCTGTTTCACGTAGTGATGCTCACCGACCTTACCACCGGCAAGGTATTCTACAACAAACTCGTGTACCTATACCTCGAAATGCCCAAGTTCAACAAAACCGAATCTGAACTCGAAACGATGTACGACAAGTGGCTTTTTGTTCTAAAAAACCTCTCACGGTTGTTGGAACGTCCGAAAGAGTTGCAGGAACGTGTATTCAAAAAACTCTTTGAGCAGGCGGAGATAGCGATGTTCACCGACAAAGAGTATTCCGACTATGAGGAGAGCCTCCACAACCTTTGGGATATCACCAACGCAATGAGCGACGCCGAGGAAAAAGGTTTTGGGAAAGGTAAAGAGGAAGGTCGTGCCGAAGGCGCAAAAGCCCAAGCGATAGAAACCGCCCGCCTTATGAAACAACACGGTGATGATTTAAACTACATTGCATCTGTAACCCACCTCCCTATCTCCGAGATCGAAAACTTGTAAATTATTGTCCTGTTTTTTTATGGTCGTACAAAATAATTATCTTTGCCCCATCGAACCATAAAAACATCTCACTATGAAAAAACCAACTATCCTGTTGATACTTTTGCTATTACTGTGTATCAATGCCTTTTCTCAAAAATCACAACCCGTGGCATACGCAGTATTCAAAGACAGTACTTTGACTTTTTATTATAACGATAAAAAACCGGATGGGGCGTATGATGTGGAAAAGATGGTAAAAGGATATTTTAATACAGAACTTAAAGAATGGGATTCTATAAGTCGTAATATTAAAACCGTTGTATTCGACAAATCTTTTAAAATATATAGGGCTAAAAGTTGTAAATCTTGGTTTTTTGATTTTAAAAATCTTACTTCCATTGAAGGCATTAAAGAAAACTTTAACACATCTGAAGTTACTGATATGCATGGTATGTTTTTGCATTGTGAAAGTCTTACAAACCTTGATGTCAGCGGTTTCAATACTGGAAATGTTACTAATATGAAGGCTATGTTTGAGGGGTGTAGAAAACTGATAAGCCTTGATGTAAGTGGATTCGATACAGAGAATGTTACTGATATGAGTGGTATGTTTTGTTACTGTATTAACCTTACAAGACTTGATGTCAGTGGATTCAATACAAAGAATGTTACTGATATGGGGTGTATGTTTTGGCATTGTGAAAATCTTACAAGCCTTGATGTCAGCGGATTCAATACTGAAAAGGTTACTGATATGGGTGAAATGTTTGCTTCTTGTGAAAATCTGACAATACTTGATGTCAGTGGATTCAATACAGAAAATGTTATGTTTATGTTGGGTATGTTTTCTAAATGTATTAATCTTACAAGCCTTGATGTCAACAGATTCAAAACTGATAATGTAAAGATTATGACATATATGTTTTTTCTCTGTAAAAACTTATCAAGTCTTGATATTAGCGGGTTTAATACTGATAAGGTTGTGAATATGGAATATATGTTTACGAATTGTGAAAAACTTAAAACAATTTATGGTGGAAACGGTTGGAATACAAGCATTGTAAAATTCTCAACCGATATGTTTAAAAATTGCCACAACCTTATCGGCGGACAAGGAACAAAATACAACGAATACCACATTGATGCAGAATACGCCCGAATCGATGGTGGCAAATCCAATCCCGGATATTTTACAAAGAAAACTAAATAACATTGTGGGTATTTGTAGGGACGCGGCGCGCCACGTCCCTACATTATTTCCCCAACGTACACATCATCCACCACCACATTTATTTGCATTACTCCAAAACATCCATTATCTTTGCGCAAAACAATACACTCAACTTCCTATCTCCGAAATTGAAAACTTATAACAATTCCGATAATAACTAAAACTTTACGTTTTCTATACCCCTTGTAAAAACTTGGTAACTAATTTTGCCGCATAAATCAAAATACATAAAAATGGCAAAAATTACCAAAGAGATGGCGCTCCGTTACCATAGCGAGGGTCGCCCGGGAAAGATTGAGGTCGTTCCCACAAAACCGTACAGAACACAAACCGACTTGTCGTTGGCATATTCGCCCGGCGTGGCTGAGCCCTGCTTGGAGATTCAAAAAAATCCCGATGACGCTTACAAATACACCGACAAGGGCAACCTCGTGGCGGTGATTTCTAACGGTACGGCTGTGCTCGGCCTCGGCGACATTGGCGCAGTGAGCGGAAAACCCGTTATGGAAGGCAAAGGCCTGCTCTTTAAGATTTACGGCGGTATCGACGTTTTCGACATCGAAATCAACGAAAAAGACCCCGAAAAATTTATTCAGGCTGTTAAGGCTATCGCTCCCACATTCGGCGGTATCAACTTGGAAGATATCAAGGCACCTGAATGTTTCGAGATTGAACGCCGTCTTAAAGAGGAACTCGACATCCCCGTTATGCACGACGACCAACACGGCACTGCCATCATCTCTGCCGCCGGCCTTATCAACGCTCTCCAAGTTAACGGCAAGAATATCAACGATGTAAAGATTGTAGTTAACGGCGCGGGCGCGGCTGCCATCAGTTGCACAAAACTCTACGTTGCCCTCGGCGCTCGCAAGGAAAACATCGTGATGCTCGACAGCAAGGGCGTTATCCGTGCCGACCGTACCGACCTTAACGCACAGAAAAAAGAATTTGCCACCACTCGCACCGACATCACCACTTTGGAAGAGGCTGTAAAAGGTGCCGACGTATTTCTCGGATTATCAAAGGGTAACGTGCTTAGTCAGGATATGGTTCGCTCTATGGCAAAAGACCCGATTGTGTTTGCACTTGCCAACCCCGTTCCCGAAATCACTTACGAGGAGGCTATGGCATCGCGTCCCGACGTGCTGATGTCTACCGGCCGCAGCGACTATCCCAACCAAATCAACAACGTTATCGGATTCCCCTATATTTTCCGTGGCGCATTAGACGTGGCTGCAACTGCCATCAACGAGGAGATGAAACTCGCTGCCGTATACGCAATTGCAGATTTGGCAAAACAGCCCGTTCCCGATATTGTCAACGAGGTTTACCACGTTAGCAACTTTACTTTTGGTCCTAACTACTTTATACCCAAGCCGGTAGACCCACGTTTGATTACCGAAGTTTCTACCGCTGTGGCAAAAGCCGCTATCAAATCAGGCGTTGCCCGCAAAACTATCACCGATTGGGACGGCTACAAACAGCGCCTCAATCAGTTGATGGGCTACGAGTCGAAACTTTCGCGACAACTCAACGACTTTGCCCGCCGCTCGCCCCAACGCGTGGTGTTTGCCGAGGGTATCCACCCCAATATGATGAAGGCTGCAATTGAGGCTAAAAACGAGGGTATCTGCTATCCTATCCTTTTGGGCAACACCGAAAAAATCAACAAGATAGCCGAAGAACTCGAACTCAATCTCGACGGCATCGAAATCATCAATCTCCGTGCCGACCGTGAAGCCGACCGCCGCGAACGTTACGCCAAAATCCTCACCGAAAAACGCCAACGTCAGGGTATGACTTTCCAAGAGGCCAACGACAAGATGTTCGACCGCAACTACTTTGGTATGATGATGGTAGAAACCGGCGACGCAGATGCCTTTATCACAGGTGTTTACACTCGTTACCGCGACACTATCCAAATTGCAAAAGACGTTATCGGTATCCGCGAGGGATATTCGCACTTTGGCACAATGCACATCCTCAACTCCGACAAGGGTACTTTCTTCCTTGCCGACACGCTTATCAACCGTCACCCCGATGTTGACGCGCTTGTAGACACCGCAAAACTCGCCGCCGACACTGTTAAGTTTTTCAACAAAAAACCGGTGGTGGCTATGCTCTCGTACTCAAACTTTGGCGCCGACACCGACGGAACGCCCGCCACTGTGCACAAGGCTGTGGAAATTGTTCACGAACAGCGTCCCGACCTCGATATCGACGGCGAAATGCAGGTAAACTTTGCCATCGACGACCAGTTGCGCGACCGCACTTTCCCGTTCAACCGTTTGAAAGGCAAGGTTGTAAACACTCTTATTTTCCCCAACCTCGGCAGTGCCAACACAAGTTACAAGATGCTTGCCGCAATGAACAACAATGTAGAACTCATCGGACCTATCCAGATGGGCTTAAACAAACCGATTCACTTCATCGACTTTGAAAGTTCGGTCAACGACATCGTAAACATTGTTGCCGTGGCCGTTATCGACGCCATTGTGGAAAAAAGCAAGAAGTAAGCAATGCATAATTCACATAATGCATAATTATAACTCGCCAAATATGCAGGGGAAAGGCAGATTTGGCGAGTTTTTGTATGGATAACTCGCCAAATGTGTAAAAAAAATGTAGATTTGGCGAAATTTAATATGGATAACTCGCCAAATGTGGGGAAAGATTGCGGATTTTGCAAAAAAATTACTACATTTGCGCAAACCCTCCGCAGCAAAATGCGGCGGAAGGGCAACATATATTAGAAGGCGTTTATTACGCTATGTTTTTGACATCCCGAAACTTCGCAACTTTCCAGAACAGTCAAGAACACAGCAGCGATAGACACCGTGGGTTTGTAATATAGGTACACTACCTGTGTTGTGTGCCATATTATACTTACGGCGTGAGGGTTCGCTGCTCGTTCAACTGTTCGGGTAAGCGAAGACCTCGGGATGTGGAACGGGCACAATAAGGATTCCACGCCTTTTTTGTATAATGGCCGGAACAGGAATCTCGCCGACCCAAAAGAAATAGGCGGCAAAAATGCACATCGGCAAAGAGATACGAGAATTGCTCCGCAGACAAGGACGCAGTGTGGTATGGTTCAGTCAAGCGATTAAACGTTCACGCCAAGCCTGTCACTCTATGTTCAAAAGTCCCACAATCCACACCGACCTCTTAAAAACCATCAGCGAAGTTCTCGGACACGATTTTTTCCAAGACCTCTCGGCAGAAGTGGAATTGAAAAAGTAAGTAGAGTATTATATATAAAGGTGTGATATGTGTTTATAAGTGTAAAGAAATTCCGTCAGAAGTGTAGAGAATTACCGTCACAAAAACGCTTTCAAAGGTGAAACGCTGTGCGTATAAGTGGATAAATATTGATTGCAAATAATTTTCAACTATTCACACAAAAAAAAGAACTATGAAACAAAAATATTTACTATTAGTGCTTCTTATAGCACTTTTGCCACAAATGGCTAACGCACAATGGTTTTGGGAATCTGCCGAAGATTTATACGAACAAGGAATGAAGTATTATAAAGCAAAAGATTACAATAATGCCTACACTTATTTGTCCAAGGCGGGTGAAAAAGGAGATGCAAGAGCATATAATAGAATAGGTATTATGTACTTAGATGGTATTGGGGTCAGTCAGAACGATAACAAAGCATACGAATCATTTGTAAAAGGATATAACACCAACAGCAATAATAAAGCCTCGAATTATTGGATTGGTTATTGTTACTATACGGGATGTGGAGTCAATCAAAACTATAATAATGCTTATAAATATTTCAAGATAGCAGCAGACAAAGGCAATGCATTAGCAAATAGAAGTTTAGGTTTAATGTATTATTCCGGAGAGGGATTACCTAAAAATTATTCTTATGCAGTTTCTTACTTTAATTATGCTGCTAATGAGGGAGATCCGGTGTCAAAAACATTTTTGGGATTATGTTATCTTTTAGGTAGAGGTGTACCTATGGATCCTAAATTAGGTCAACGATACTTGGAAAGTGCAGCAAGTCAAGGAAACAAATTAGCCAAAGAAATATTAGAGGTGTACAATTCTCATAGAGAAACAAATTGGCTTGAACTCATTAATAAGGCTATACCTTGGATTGAAACGGGATGGAAAATTATCAAAATATTTTCTAAATAGTATATATTGTAGTTGCTCCAACCAAACATTACAATCATATGGTTTCTGTTATATCAGCACCGTCGCACATACGAATAACCTCCTCTGTTGAGTAGCACCTTCCTTCGGCAATCTGCTTTTCGCCGTCAGCTACCATTTGATAAAGTTCATCAAGAGTATAAGGAGTAAAGGTTTCTTCTTTGCTGACAGATGGTAATTGAAATGTATTTGTAGAGGTGTGGCTCATAGAGGTATATTATTAATTTCTATACGAAGATAAAAATAAATCATCAAATCACAACGTGTTAAAAAAATCTCGTTTTTAACACGACACAAATAACGTGTAAAAAAAATCCTGATTTTTTAACACGTTATTTTTTCCAAAAAACTACAACTCCTCCGTTCCTACCACCACGCCGTTGGCAATAAAGGTTTGACCGTGTGAGAGTTTTACTATTGTGTAGGTGTTCTGCTTTTTGGTGGAGACGCTTGTGGATTTTACCTTCAACTTGCCGGTGGGGGTGATAAAATAATCGCCAGCGTCAATCTCCTCTACCTTGTCGTAACCTTTGTAAAGGGCAGTTTTAACAGGGTTGAACGAAGCCCAACCTTTGTTGGTAAGGAAAGGATGATCTTCGGTGGCGGTGATTTTAGTGCCGTTTTCAAGATGATAGGTTACAAGTCCTGAATGTTTTACTGCGTCAGTCTTCTCTACTGTGGCGGAGAAAGTCTCGCCGGTTTGAGGATTGTATGCAAGCACTTGGTCGCCCACAACAATGTCCTCAATCTTTTTCAACGACTTGTCGGCAAGGGTGATTTTGGTTCCGGCGGCAAAGCAATGCACGTCGATTCCATCGAAATATACCTCAGAAAGAACAGTGTCGTCGTATTTGTCGCCCTTGTAAACCTCCAATATTTCAAATTTCATAGTCCATTCCTTAGAATCGTTGAGCGGGTCAATTTTAAAAGTTTGGTCGCTACGGCTATCTTCGAGGTTGAGAATAGCAAACGGCTTGTCGTTGACATAAACTTTAAGGCGTTTTACACGCGAATTGTTTTTCCACGCGGCTTGGCTTTTTACGTAGCCGTTTACCACGTGTATCTCGGTGATACGGGGACTGTTGGCCTCAAAAGTGTATTTTACCCATTGACCCTCGCCATATCCGGCAACGCCCTCTACCCACGGGGTGTTGTACATTAGGTCGTGAAGGTTTTTCTCGTTGTAATTGTTGTTGCCTTGATTAGCAAGGCGGCTCGATGCAGTAATTTTGGTAGGATAGCCATTGCCGCAATACCACGAGCAGCCACCGCCCACGATGTCCCAATAACTTTCATACATTTCGTTTTCCTCGGCATCCGCCTTCCAATTCTTCGCCTCGGCATCGGTGAAGTATTTCTTTTCCTTTTCGGGATAAAGTTCCTTAACATTTGCAATTCCCTGCGCAAAGGTGGCAGAAGCAAACATTGCCATAGCGGCTATCAATAATGTTTTTTTCATAATGCTAATAGATTTTTTCTGATTTTTACTGCAAAAATAACGCAAATATTGGGATTTTATGTTCAATATATTGACAAAATCACATTTATTAATAAAAAATCAAATTATACAACTACACATCAACCCATAAGAGAAGAAACAAACATTTCAGTCGAAATATTTTTTTTTGATAAATCACAAAAACTCTAAAAAAAATCAAAAAAACATATACTATTTATCCAAAAATCTTTATATTTGCCCTAACTATAAAACTAACATCTATTACCATGAATAAATCTACCTCCCAATCCAAAGATATACTTAGTTTCGACCGCAGTTACGCCGAACTCGAACGCATAAGCAAAGAACTCGAAAACGCTGAAATTTCAGTTGACCTCATGTCTGATTACGCAAAAGAGTGCCTTCCTCTTGTTAGAACATGCAAAGAGAAACTCACTCTCACACAAAACGACATAGACCTATTGGTTAAAGAGTTGGACGACGACAAATAGCAAATCGATGGAGCAAAACCAACGCATAATACACTCCCTCGCTGAAATTACAAGCAGCATTGGCCGCTGTATTAAGACTTTCTATGGAAGTTACCGTTGGGCTAAGGCTGAAATTACAAAAATCAACCGCTTCCGCACAGGGCACTGCTATCCAGAACTTGTTCAATCTGAAAACGGTAAAATTGTAGCCTCGTGCAAAGGCGTAATTTGGAGCCGCACCTACAACAAAATCAACAAAAAATTTATCGAAACTGTCGGCTCGCCGCTTTCCGACGGCATGACCGTGGTGTTTGAATTCTACACCGTGTTCGACGAACGCCGTGGGCTCTCGCTCGTTATCACCGACATTGACATCGACAGCGTTATAGGCGAATCGGCACGGGCAAAAATCGACACAATCAACCGTTTGAAATCCGAAGGCGTATTCGCCCTCAATAAAAACATCACAGAACCACAAATATTTAAGCGTGTGGCGGTGATTTCTGTGGCTACTGGCAAAGGTTATGCGGATTTCTCTGCTGCTATCAACGAAAACCAATACGGATACAAGTACTTTGTGCCGCTGTTTTCGGCAGCTATGGTAGGCGACCGTGCGGCAAGCGAAATTACTGCGCAACTGCAAAACATAAACGCAAAAAAACATCTGTTCGACGCCGTAGTGATAATACGTGGCGGAGGTGGCGACGCGTCGCTATCGTTTTTCAACAGTTACGAATTGGCAAAAGCCGTGGCTGAGTTTCCGCTGCCGGTGCTCACGGGCATAGGTCACGCTACAAACACTACCGCCGTGGAAGAGGCATCGCTCCGGAGTTTTGCCACTCCGTCGGAACTTGCCAACTACATCATCGACAAGACACACAATGCAGAACAAAATATCAACGCTTTGGTACATTCCATACATCAAACTATGACAGCGATAGTAAGCCGAAACCAAAGCCGTCTTGCCGCCGAAAACCGCACCATAAAGATTCACATCTCCAACATCATCAACAACAACAGGCAGAAACTCCGCAGCACCACGCAGCGCATACATGCGCTTGCAATGCAAAAAATCAACGAAAACCGCCGCTACCGTCTCGCATTCGCCGTAAAGAGCATCGGCTCAAGTGTCAAAAACATTTCGTTAAAATATCTGTCGCGTATCGACGAGATACAGCAGTCGCTTGCCAATCCCAAAAAGCGCAACATCGGCGACATCTATTCCGGCAACGCCAAGATAACCTCTGCATCACAATTGCAGCCCGGCAACATAATAGAAATCAAGCTCAACGGCGGAGTGGTAAGGGCTGAGGTGAAGGATATCAAATTGCAAAACTAAACAAAAAAAAACGCCGAAACTTACGTTCCGGCGCTATATTCAGTGCTAAAATACTTCCTAGAAGAATTTGTATCTCTCGTCAACGATGTTAGCCATCTTTACCATAGCGTCATAAGCCTGATAGAGCGAACGTTGACTCAAATCTCTCTGCATAACCTGACGGTCGGTATCGATATTAATCTGCTGGATAGGTTGAGCAGGAGTAATATTTGTGTTTTGAATAACAAATACTGCGTTTTTGCCGGCAAATGGTTTTGAAACCTCATTTTTGTTGAGGCTTACAGCCACAGCCACTGCAGCAGGTTCGTAGTATCCGCCAATCTGAACCGAAGTCATGCTTACGTTGGTAGCCTCTTGAACAGGACGGTTGATCTGAGCGGCAAGAGCGTCTACGTTAGAAACGTTCTTTGACTGAAGGTCAGCCAAGATTTTCTCGCCTTTTTTCTGAGCAATAAGTTCTGTTTCAATAGTAGGTTTCACAGAAGCAAGCGAAGCTTTACCCTTAGGATGAACACCCACTACTGCGGCAACAATAAGTCTGCCGTCGAAATCCATAACGTCAGAAACTTCCTTAGATTTATCCTCATCAAAAGCCCATTGAACAAGGGGACGAGCGTTTGTTATGCTGGGAATAAACCTTGTGTCGGGGGTTATAGAAGGAGCAACACGTACCGAAAGTCCGGAAGCGTTGGCAGCCTCAACAAACTTAGACACCTCGCGAGTGTTAGCAGCAAATTTGTTGGCCTGAGTATACACCTGCTGGCGGGTTGCGTTGCTAGGTTTGATTTCTATTTGAAGGAATCCTACATTCACTTTCTTTTTAGGCTGAGTTTTGTCAAACACCTTTATAATATGTACGCCGTACATTGTAGTGGTAGTGGTGATTTGACCCTTGTCGGTAGCGAAGCAAGCATCTTTAAACTCAGGAATGAAGTTGATGCGGTCGGTAACCCAACCGAGATTTCCGCTGTCGGAAGCAGAACCTTGGTCGTCGGAAACTTCCATAGCCAAAGCGCCGAAGTCGATTCCGCTCTTGATAACGCCTAGTAAGCTGTCGGCCTTTTGACGAGCCACTGTTGTATCTTCGCCTTGACGATATGCTATTAAAATGTGCGACACTTTAACAGAGTCGGGCAAGTTTTTGGTGTCGATAAGTCGGGCAAGTTTGTAATAATCTCCGTCGATGTAAGGACCGTAAACAAAACCAGGCTGTTCTGCGAACATCAGGCTGTCGACAGTTTCGTCGGTGATTTCACCCTTGTTGTAGTTGATGTTGCTGTATGTGACGTCAGATTTAGAGTTGATGAACGAAACCACATCGTCGGTGCTGGCAAAGTCTGACTTAAGATCGTTAATCACGTTCAATGAGTAAGCGCTATCTTTGTCAGAGGCAACAATGTCGAATGAAACGTAGTTGATGTCACGAGTTTCGGTTTCGCGTTCATACTTGTTGATATTAGAATTGTAATAGCTTGCAATGTCGGTTTCGCTTACAGACACTTCATTGTCGGCGATTTCGGAATAAGGCAAAGCCACAAATTTCACATCAGCAAGTGCGGTGCGGTCGTTGAATTCTTGTTCAACCTCAGCAGTTGTAACACACAAGCCCGAAGCTATAAGGTTAAAATACTTGTTAGAAACACGGGTGTTGCGTAATTCGTTTTCAAGATAGTTCCATATAAACACCCTTTCAGGAATTTCTTTATTATTTTCACGTTTCGACAAATAAGCCAACACAGAAGCAGGGTCGTACATTCCTGTTTGCGGGTCAGCAAAGAGCTGTCGGATAGTGGGAGTAACGTTTCCGGTCTTAATCATATTGATAAGTTCGTCGTCAGACGCAGAAACTCCGAGATCGTCGGCAACAGTACCAATTACTTTTTCTCTAATCAAATCCTCCCAGATGTAATCTCTAATTTGGTCTGACATTTCAGAACTGAGAGAATTCTGTTGTGTTACCAGTGAGATAAACGTGGTACGTTCGTTAACTCTGGCTTCGAAATCCTGATAGGAGATGGTTTCTCCATTGATTTCTCCTATATTGAATCGGTCTTGTCCAAAAATCGACATGCTCGAGTTAAGGAAGTCGCCGAGAATAAATGCGAGCAATGCTGCGCCAACGCAAATGGCTATCAGCTTTCCTCTGTTTCGTATAGACTGTAATGCTGCCATTTAAATGTCAATAAATGATAATGATGATTAAATTATTTGAGGAGACAAAGATGCACTTTCAATTATGCATATAGTAAAAAACCCCAATCCCGCTTACGAATTGAGGGTTTTGTATCATATACTTAAATGCAGAATATGATTATTTCATTCTGCATCGGGGTTCCGATGATACTGAAAGTTTCTTCCTTCCTTTGCGGCGGCGTGCTGATAATACTTTGCGGCCGTTGGCTGTCTTCATGCGCTCTCTGAATCCGTGTTTGTTCTTGCGCTTCTTAATCGAAGGCTGATATGTGCGTTTCATTTCCTTTTATTTATTAATGTTTTTAACTAAATTGCTTTGCTATAAAAATGCTATATTTTCGAGCGGCAAAGTTAGAGTTATTTTTTTTGTTTGCAAAAAAAGATTTGTGTTTTTTTTAAAAAAAATTCGGATGGTGGAATTAGATGCTCAGATATTTCATCAGCGCGCCGTATCGGTCTTCCATAAGCTCGGTATATTTGCGGTCGCCTTCGTAAACCTGCTTGATACGGTAACCGTACCTCTCCAAGCCCTGAATCACTGCCGAGGTGTCGTGCCCGTTGCACTTGATCACTATGTTCATATTTCCGGCGTCGGTACGGGTAAAGATGCTCATTATTTTCATGTCGTTTGATTCTGCCACTGCGGCTATTTGCGCCGGCGAATAGTTTTCGGGCGTGGTGACTATCTCTATTATTCCGCCTGGCATGTTGGCGGCCGTTACTTGTGCCATTCCGCGCAAAAGCTGGGTTTCGGTGATAACTCCAAGATAGGAATTGTTTTGCACCGAAATCACTGGCAGCAGCGAAAGATTCTTCGACGACATTATCGTTAGCACTTCGAAGATATGCTGAGTGTCAAACGCATAAGGTTGTGGCGCTTGCAACTGGCATTGCGATATTGGTTCGTCATCGGATATGCCATAGATGTCGTTGTCGCTCACAAGTCCGATGTATTCAGTGCCAGAGACCACAGGAAGGTGCGAAACACGGAAATCATCCATTATTTGCAACGCCTTTGCACCTGTGTCTGAGGGTGTTAACGCGGGTATGTTGGTAGAAATCAAATCAGATACCATGGCTGCTTTTTTTGTTAAGGCAAAGTAAATAGTTTTTTTACATAGAATTACCATAAATAAACCTTAAAAATAGATAAAAGGTTTAAATTTGCAGCAAAATTTCACACCTTATATATTATTATGGACGAAAAAACCCGATTGAGTGTTAATATCAACAAAGTGGCCACAATACGCAATGCCCGCGGAGGCAATAATCCCGATGTGGAACAGGTGGCTGCCGACTGCGAACGTTTTGGTGCACAGGGCATTACTGTTCACCCCCGCCCCGACGAACGCCATATTCGCAAAAGCGATGTACGTTTGCTTAAAACTCTAATTACTACCGAGTTTAAT
>JAGCYI010000061.1 GCA_017960885.1 Bacteroidales bacterium | reverse complement strand
GTTCTTTAAATATGCGTAAATATCACGAGCACAGCCGATATGGCTTGCACCGTCAACGCGGTTTGGAGTTATGCCGATACCTAAAACTGTGTCGCTCTGTACGTTGTATATTTCTGCTGCGGGAGTTCCAACCTTGGTGTCGGTGGGAAGAACAATAATTCCCTCGTGGCTTGTTCCTACGCCGATTTCGTCCTCAGCGCAAATCATACCTTCGGAAACCACGCCGCGGAGTTTGCTCTTTTTGATTGTAAACGACTTGTCGCCATCGTAAAGCACTGTGCCTATTGTGGCAACTATAACTTTCTGACCAGCAGCCACATTGGGAGCACCGCAAACGATATTCAAAAGTTCAGGTCCGCCCACATCAACTGTGGTAACGTGCATATGGTCGCTGTCGGGGTGAGGTTCGCAGGTTTTTACTTCGCCTACTACCAAGCCTTTCAAACCGCCTTTGATAGATTCTGATGTTTCTGCGCCTTCAACCTCTAAACCTGTGCTTGTGAGGATCTTAGACACTGTGTCGGCGTCTAAATCGCAGTTTATGTATTTTTTCAACCAAGAGTATGAAATGTTCATTTCGTTGATGTTTATTTATTTAAATCTGTGTTTTTAACTGAAAGGCAAAATTAAAAAATTTTTTATTAATATATAAGGTGTCGCCGCTCATTTCGTTTTTTTTTAATTAAAAAAAATATTTTACGTAAAACACGCATTTTTTTACCCCGAAATCTGATACACATTTTTAAAATAAGTTGTATATTTGCGTATACAAACCTAAAAAAACTCTTTGCAATATGATTATTATAACTGCACAAATTGAGATTTCTGCCGCTAATCCGGCACAGAATTTTGAGAAGATCCGCGCATCTGTGGCACGTGCCAAAGAGATGGGCGCACAGGTGGTAATTTTCCCCGAACTTGCCGTATGTGGCGCGTTCACTGCCGACAAGTTAGACGAGGACGACTTTGTGGCAGACTGCGAATATTACAACCAGCAGATTGCCGACCTTGCCGACGGTTCTATCTCGATTATTTTCGGTTCTGTTGCATCCTTTAAATCAGTATTTTGCAAAGAGATTATCCTGCCCACGGGACGAAAGGCGAAATGCAACGCCATCTGCATTGCGCAAAACGGTCATCTCAACTACCGTATCAAAACCGCCCTCTCTTACGACGAGCAGAGGCATTTTGCATTGCCGCAGATTACAGGCATCAATTTCGACGCATTCACTGCCGAACCCGTTACTATTCAGGGCATTAAGTTCGGACTTACGGCTGGAAACTCATCGCTCAAACTCCGCCGCGAACTTAGTCCGATGTGCGAGATTATTGTAAACATCTCACTTTCACCGTATTATGTGGGCAAAAAAGACGAAATCCTCCAACTTGTGGAAGACAAGGCTCTCGCCAACAACCTCCCCGTAATCTACTGCGGTGGTGTTGGAGTGGAGAATACCGGCAATAATGTCTACACTTTCGACGGTTCTTCGTTTGTAATTGATTCTCAGGGTGATATTGTGCGTCAGTCGCCTTCGTTTGAGGAGGATTTGGCAAAAATAGAATACAACAACGGTGAAATCAAGGCGGAACGCGGTGTTACCGAAACACCATCGCAAATCGCTGAAATTCATCAGTCTATAATCTACGGAATACGTATTTTTATGCGTCAGTGCGGATTGCAGCACGTGGTGATAGGAGCGAGCGGCGGTGTGGACTCAACCCTTGCTGCTGCCCTCTACGCCGAGGCTATCGGTGCGGAAAACCTGCTTTTGGTGAATATGCCTACCAAATACAACTCGCAGACAACCATTCAGATAGCGCAGTCGTTGGCAAACAATATCGGATGCTGGTACGCCTCGGTGCCCATTGGCGAGAGTCTTGCACTCACACAGCGTCAAATCGACGGTCTAATTTCAAAGAACGCCAAGGGCGACGAGTTGGAACTCAAACTCGCACCTATTAATATAGAGAACATTCAGGCCCGCGACCGTGGCAGCCGTGTGCTTGCAGCCATTTCGAGTGCGTGGAACGGCGTTTTCACCAACAACGGCAACAAGACAGAATGCACTGTGGGCTATGCCACCCTGTACGGCGATGTGTCGGGATTCTTTGGTGCTATCGGCGACCTCTGGAAACATCAGGTTTACGCCCTCTGCCGCTATATCAACGAAAAATCTGGCAGAGAAATAGTTCCACAGAAGGTTTTGGAGATTGTTCCCTCTGCCGAACTGAGCGACAATCAGAATGTCGACCAAAATCTCGGCGACCCGATAATCTATCCCTACCACGACCGTCTTTTTGCATCGTGGCGCGACCGTGACACTCCGCTCGCACTGCACACCGCACTGAAACTCTACACCGAAGGCAACCTTGCCGCCGAACTCAATTGCGGAAAGCCGTCGGAACTCACCGAAGAGTTTATCCGTCAGCATTTTCCCACAGCCAAGGAGTTTTGTGCCGACCTTGAAAACTGGTACAGGAAATACAAAGGTCTGTCGGTGGCAAAGCGCATACAAGCGCCGCCGATTTTGCGCATAACGCCCAATCCCTACGGTTCAGAATATCGCGAAAACGCTGTTGGAGCGTACTTTACCAAGGCTTATCTCGACCTCAAAGCCCAAGTTGCGGGATAGTTACACGGCTATGTTCTCCACCACAGCATAGTCTTTGGTGCCGTTTGAGTTTTTGAGCGGCACAACTGTGCGTTTGAATCCGAACACCTTACCGTATGTGTCCTTGATTCTTACGTGAAAAGTGGTTGGCACTGTGGCATCTCCAACTGTCTTGCGGTCAAATTCGCCGTCGGTTCCCGAAAAAATATCGTAACTGCCCGACTTGCGACCGTAAAAAGTGGCAAAAGCCTCGTTGCACCACGAAATATTGCCCTCGGCATCCACCAGACAGCACGGAAACTGAGCCGCATTGAGCACATAGCCGAACATATCGCTCTGATACTTGGTACGTTGCAACTCATCGTTCTGCAACAAAACGATCTTTGAATACTGCTTGTTTTTGAGATTTTGCAGATACCACACCGCCACAGCGATAATAATAAGCACCACGAGCGACACAATATATATAATGTTCAAACTTTGTTCGTGCTCAAGCGCCGAGAGGGTAGACTGGTTGTTGACAAACTCGTCGGCAGGAAAGAACTGCACGTTGCGCACCGAGTCGCCGTAATAGGGCAGTGTGTCAGCCAAAACCGTTGAGGCAAAGGCAGTTGACGCTATAATTGTAGAAAAGATACGTTTCATTTGCAATATTTTTTCTGCAAATATAAAAAAAAAGCCGGAACAAATCCGGCAAAAAAAATATAAGTTTGATGAGTTATGCAAAAAGTCTGTTTAAACCTTTATGTTGCTATTATATCTGTGAGTGTTACATCATCATATACGCTGCGGTTGAAAAAAAGGTCTTATTCATTATGTTCATTTTTATGAATAAAAAAAATCTAAAAAAACTCGCAGAAAATTTGCACGTTAAAAAAATAACCTCTACTTTTGCACCCGAAATTTTTAAACATAATAAACAATTTAATTAAATGCAAAAACAATACGAAGCCGTTTTCATTATGACTCCCGTTTTGTCTGACCAGCAGATGAAGGAAGCGGTGGATAAATTTAAAGCCATTCTCACTGACGGCGGTGCAGAAATTGTCCACGAAGAAAATTGGGGATTGAAAAAATTGGCTTACCCCGTACAGCACAAGAGCACAGGTTTCTATCAGTTGCTCCAATTCAAAGCAGAGCCCTCATTGATCGAGAAATTCGACGTTGAACTCAAACGCGACGAGCGCATTATCCGTTGGCTCACCACAGCCCTCGACAAACACGCAGTAGAATACGCTGCAAAACGCGCCCAGAAACGCTCGGGACAGGCTACAGAACAGGCTGCACCCGCACAGGAAACACAAAGTGAAACCACAGAAAACAAGGAGGAATAATCATGGCAACAGATCAAGGCGAAATCAGATACCTCACCCCCCCGTCGGTAGAAATCCGCAAGAAAAAATACTGCCGCTTTAAAAAGAACGGTATCAAATATATCGATTACAAAGACCCCGAGTTCTTGAAAAAATTTCTCAACGAGCAGGGTAAAATTCTTCCCCGCCGTATCACAGGTACTTCTTTGAAGTTCCAGAGAAAACTTTCTGTAGCAATCAAACGTGCTCGTCACCTCGCATTGCTGCCTTACGTAACCGATTTGTTGAAATAATAAAACTGATTAGCACAATGGAAGTAATATTGAAACAGGACTACGCCAAACTCGGTTCAAAAGACGATATCGTTAAGGTAAAAGACGGATTCGGAAACAACTTTTTGATCCCCCAAGGCATAGCAACATTAGCCACTGAATCTGCAAAGAAAGTTCTCGCAGAAAACAAAAAACAGCAGGCTCATAAAGAGGAGAAACTCCGCAACGAAGCACTCGCAAAAGTTGCTCAGATCGAAGGCAAAGAGATTAAAATCGGCGCTAAAACTTCTACCACCGGCAAAATCTTCGGTTCGGTTAACACCATCCAGATTGCCGAGGCTCTCGCTAAGAAGGGCATCGAAGTTGACCGCAAATCTATCTCTATCGCCGACGAAGCCAATATCAAAGAGGTGGGCAAATACAAAGCCACTATCAAACTCTACAAAGATATCAAGGCTGCTATCGAATTCGAAGTGGTTTCGGAGTAATTTCGAAAACATTTTAACATACTGATATAAAAGAGAGAAATCCTTATGGGTTTCTCTTTTTTTTGTTTTTATTTCAAAAAATCCTCTAAAAATATTGACTTTCTCAAAAAAACACCTTAAATTTACAAAACAAATTTATTAAAGATAATCGATAGAAATAACTCATTCTTAACAACTTAACTTTTACAACAATTATGGCAGTAGATGCAGAAATAATTGCAAGAGCCAAAGAGTGGCTTAGCGACAAGTTTGATGAGAATACCAAGTCTCAGGTTAAAGATCTGATTGACAACAATGAGAAAGAACTTGTTGAATGTTTTTACAAAAGTTTGGAATTCGGTACAGGTGGCATGCGCGGCATCATGGGCGTGGGCACCAACAGAATGAACATATACACAGTGGGTATGGCTACTCAGGGTCTTGCCAACTACCTCTTGAAGGCCTTCCCGGGTCAGCAGGTTAAGGTGGCTATCGCGCACGACTCGCGAAACAACTCCGACATTTTTGCCAAAACCTGCGCCGACATTTTCTCCGCCAACGGCATCAAGGCTTATCTATTTGATTCGCTCAGACCCACACCGGAACTTAGTTTCGCAGTACGTCAACTCGGCTGCAAAAGCGGCGTAATGATTACCGCAAGCCACAACCCCAAGGAATACAACGGCTACAAGGCTTACTGGGAAGACGGCGGTCAAGTGATTGCACCTCACGATATTAACATCGTAAACGAGGCAGCCAAGGTAAAGGTGGAGGATGTTAAGTTCAAAGGCAATCCCGCCCTTATCGAAACCCTCGGCGAGGAGTTCGACAAAATCTATTTAGAAAAGGTAAACTCTCTGACACTCAGTCCCGAAGAAATCAAGAAACACAAAGATATCAAGATAGTTTACACCCCGATTCACGGCACAGGCGTACGTCTTGTTCCCGAAATCCTCAAAATGAAAGGTTTCGAGAATATTCTTACGGTTAAGGAGCAATGCATACCCGACGGAAACTTCCCCACAGTTATTTCGCCCAATCCCGAAAACGCTGAGGCTCTTACACTTGCAATCCGTCTTGCCGAAAAGAAGGGCGCCGACCTGGTGATGGCTTCCGACCCCGACGCCGACCGTGTGGGCATTGCGGTTAAAAACAACAAGGGCGAATTTGTACTCCTCAACGGCAACCAGACAGCCGCTATCCTCACATACTATCTGCTCACCAAATGGAAAGAAAACGGCAAACTCAACGGCAAACAATATATAGTTAAAACCATAGTAACCACCGAGTTGCTCAAAGCCATGGCCGACAAGTTCGGCGTTAAGTGCTACGATGTGCTCACAGGTTTCAAATTCATTGCCGACACCATCAAGAGCAACGAGGGTCGCACCACATTTATTGGCGGCGGCGAAGAGAGTTACGGTTATCTTGCTGGCGAGTTCGTTCGCGACAAAGATGCCGTTATCGCTTGTTCGCTCATAGCAGAAGCCGCTGCATGGGCTGCTGAAAAAGGCAAGACCATGTATCAACTTTTGGCAGACATCTACGCTGAGTTCGGATATTACCGCGAGTCGCTCGTCAACGTGGTGAAAGAGGGAAAATCTGGCGCAGAGGAGATCCAAGCCATGATGGAGAACTACCGCAAAGATTCGCCCGCGCTTATCAACGGCAGCAATGTGGTAACTATCAAAGACTACCTCACCAAGAAATCATCAAGCCTGTTCGACGGCGTGGAAGAGGATATCGACCTGCCCAAGAGCAACGTGCTCCAATTCTTCTTGGAAGACGGCACAAAAATCTCGATCCGTCCTTCGGGCACAGAGCCAAAAATCAAGTTCTACTTTGGCGTTAAAGCACCTCTCAAAGGCGCCGACGGCATTGAAGAGGCTCAAAAAGAGTGCGACAAAAAAATCGAAGACATAGTGAAAGAACTGAAACTCAAATAATAGTGATTGATTAATTAAACAAAATACCCGGCAATAAAGTTGTTGTCGGGTTTTTGTTTTTTTTAATAGGATTTTTTTTTATAATTTTGGACTTTGATAAAATAAGACACTGAAATTATAATTAATTATAATTCAAGCATTTGCAAACAAAAATAATGAAACGGTCATTAATAATACCTTTTACAATAATAGTGATGACAAGCGCCTGCTCTACCTTGGGACTTAGAAACACCCCCGAGGCGGAAAAAATCCCTTCTGAGTTCGAAGAATTTGGGAATCATCGAACCGACTACTACTATTGGATGAACAATAGGAAAGACCCAAACGTAATGGCTTATATCAAAGCCGAAAACGATTATTTTGAAAACAAATTCAAAAAGCCGAACAAGAAACTTATCGACAAACTTTACAACGAACTTAAAAGCCGCGTGGTGGAAGACGACAACACCGTACCGTATTACGAGAACGGATATTATTACAACCTCCGCTACGAAAAGGATAATGAATACGAAATATACTGCCGACGTCAGCATCCCGATTCGGCAGAGCAGATTTTGCTCAACGTTAACGACTTTGCTAAAAAATACTCTTATGTAGACGTTGACAATCTGATAGTTAGTCCCGACAACGACATTGTTGCCTACGCTCTCGACACCATTGCCCGCCGCAAATTTGAAATCAATTTCAAGAGCATAAGCGGCACTAAGAACATTCCTGAGAAAATACCCGACACCGATGGTCAGATGGTTTTCTCAAGCGACTCTAAAACATTGTTCTATATTGCGTTAGACCCTGTTACATTACGTAGTTTCAAACTTTTTAAGCACACGGTCAACGACATCACCCGAAACGATAGCGAGATTTTTTACGAAGACGACGACACATACGAGTTGATGCTCGAAAAGAGCAAATCCGACAAATATATTTTCCTAACTCATTGGAGTACAGAAACTACCGAAGTGCGCTATATTGAGGCAGACAAACCTGATTCTGAGTTTAAGGTTTTCCGCAAGCGCAAACCCAACACAAAATATTACTTGGAGCATGCTGCAGGACGTTTTTGGATGCGCACCAACGAATTTGGCAAAAATTTCTGCATAATGTCGTCAGAATCTGCCGACCCTGAATCTTTCACAATCTTCAAGCAGCACAGCGACGATGTCTATATCACAGATTTTGAGGTGTTTGACAATTATGTTGTGGTAGAGGAGCGTCGCAATGGTCTCACTTATTACGAGATTATCGACATCAAGACCCGTGAAAGCCATATCCTCAATTTCGGCGAAGAGGCTTACGAAACATGGATCGACGACAATCCCGAACCTTCTACCGAAGTGTTGAGATATTACTATTCATCGCTCACAACTCCTTATTCTGTAATAGATTACAATATGCGCACCAAGGAGAAGACAGTGAAAAAAGAGCAGCAAGTTCCGGGTTACGACAAGAGCAAATACGAACTTAAACGCATAATGGTGACAACCCGCGACGGCAAGGAAGTGCCTGTATCGCTCCTTCACAAAAAAGGTACCGAATGGCAAAACTCTGGCAACCTGCTTCTCTACGCATACGGTTCTTACGGCGTTACCGAGGAGGATTCATATTATCGCTCGGTGTTCAGCCTTGTTGACCGCGGATTCACCTACGCAATAGCACACGTGCGCGGAGGCGGCGAACTCGGTTACAACTGGTACGAGCAGGGCAAACTCCTCAACAAGAAAAATACCTTCAACGACTATATCGACGTTAGCCAATACCTTATAGATGAGCATTATACCACACCCGACAACCTTTATGCCAACGGCGGAAGCGCAGGCGGTTTGCTCATGGGCGTGGTTGCCAACGAAGCACCGCAACTTTACAAAGCAATCGTTGCCGAAGTGCCTTTCGTTGACGTAATCAACACTATGCTCGACCCGTCTATTCCCCTCACCACAGGAGAATACGACGAATGGGGAAATCCCAATGAGAAAGAATTTTACGACTATATTCTATCATACTCGCCTTACGACAATGTCAAGGAGCAGGATTATCCCGCAATGCTCGTAACCACAGGTCTTCACGATTCGCAGGTGCAGTTTTGGGAACCCGTAAAATGGACGGCAAAACTTCGCGAATACAAGACCGACAGCAATCCGCTCTACCTTTCTACCAACATGAAAGCCGGACATCAGGGCGATTCTGGACGTTACGGACGGTTGAAAGAAACGGCGGTAACGTTTGCATTTATACTAACACAGGCAGGATTTAAAGAATAAAGATGAAGAGATTTTGCAGCACATTAAGCAACGACCAACTCAACCGTCTGCCAATCAAGGCATTCGATGGTGAAATAGTGGTAGTTGACAGCCTATATAAAGTGGATTCGGCGGTAAGGTATCTGTCGCAGTTTCAAGAAATCGGATTCGACACCGAAACACGTCCGTCGTTCCGCAAGGGACGGCTCAACAACGTGGCTCTCTTGCAGTTATCCACCAAAGAAAAGGCGTTTCTTTTCCGCACCTGCATGATTGGTCTGCCCCAACAGGTAACAGATTTTCTCGCAAACAAGCGCATCAAAAAAATCGGCGTGGCTATACGCGACGATGTGAAGGGTCTTCAGAAAATCAACCAATTCACGCCCGGCGGATTTGTTGAGTTGCAAGATTTTGTAAAGGAATTTGGCATTGAGGCGGCTGGTCTGAAAAAACTCAACGGCATTGTGCTCGGCTACCGTATCTCAAAGGCGCAGCAACTCTCAAACTGGGAGGCAGACTCTCTTACTCCAAAACAGAAAACCTACGGAGCAACCGACGCCTGGTCGGGTTTGCTTATTTACAACGAACTTCTCAAGCACCGTAACAAAATGAACTACACGCTATTAAACAATATTGTAAAGCAATACGACGAAAATTTCACGGGTGGCTGCATCACAGTACGCGCCCCGGGTCGTATCAACATAATTGGCGAGCACACCGACTACAACGAAGGTTTTGTGCTTCCTGCGGCTGTTCCGTCGGCAATATATTTTGCCATCGGACGCAGAAACGACAACAAGGTGAAACTCATTGCCACCGACTTTGACGAGGAGTGCGAATTCTCTTTAGACGACACACAAAAGCCTAATTTACAATGGACTTCCTACATATTTGGCGTTACCAAAATAATACAGAGTCTGGGCTATGAGTTGGGCGGATACAACTGCGTGTTCGGCGGAGATATTCCCGTTGGTTCGGGCATGTCGTCGTCGGCAGCGTTGGAATGCGGAATCGCTTTCGGATTGTCAAAACTTTTCAACCTCAATATCAGCAACTTGCAAATTGCACAAATAGGTCAACGCTCTGAACATGAATATGTTGGAGTAAAATGCGGCATCATGGACCAGTATGCGAGCGTTTTTGGCAAAGAGGGCAAATGCATAAAACTCGACTGCCGCAGCCTCAAGCACGAGTATGCCAACGCCGACATCAAAGGTTGCGTCTTTATCCTCACCAACACAATGGTTAAGCACTCTTTAGCCTCGAGCGAATACAACAAACGCCGTAGCGAAGTAGAGGAGGGGGTTGCCAAGGTGAAAGGTCTTCACCCCGAAGTTAATTCATTGCGCGACTGCACGTTAGATATGATTGACGAAATCAAGGATTCAATATCGGAAACCATCTACCGCCGCTGCCGTTTTGTTATAGAAGAAAACAACCGTGTTACCCGTGCTTGCGAACTGCTCAACAACGCTGAAATTGATGAGTTTGGCAAACTTATCTATCAAAGCCACTACGGACTCAGCCAGATGTACGAGGTAAGTTGCAAGGAACTTGATTTTCTTGTAAAAGAAACAGAATCAATGGATTACGTTCTCGGTTCGAGAATGATGGGAGGAGGTTTTGGCGGATGCACCATCAGCCTTGTAAAAGCCGACCATGCCGACGAGTTTAAAAAGACCATCGCCAAGGCATACAAAAAAGAATTCAATATCGACCCGCAGTTTTATCAGGCTGTTGCCGAAAACGGAGTTGAGTTAGTATAAACAATTTTAAATCTGATAGTTATGAAAAACGCATTTCACGCATACGACATTCGTGGCATTTGGAACAAGGATTTCAATGCCGACGATGTATACAAAATAGGATTCTTTATCCCTGAACTATTAAAAACTGATAAAATAATAGTAGGTCGTGACGGTCGCAACTCATCGCCCGAAATCCACAAATCGCTTCTCAAAGGCATTACCGACGCCGGTGCTGATGTTTACGACATAGGTCTCGCCACCACGCCGATGGTTTATTTTGCCACAGCCAACTACAATTTTAAGGCAGGCGTGCAGATTACCGCAAGCCATAACCCCAAGGAGTACAACGGTTTGAAGATTTCGCGCGAAAACGCATTGCCCGTTGGTCTCGGCACTGGTCTCGAAATTCTTCTCGAACTCGCTACTACCAAGGCTGTTACTCCCGTTGCTCAGAAAGGAAACGTTATCCCCAAGGATATACGTGAAGATTATATCGCCTTCCAAAAGAAATACTTCGCAGGTTTAGACGGCTTGAAGATTGGCGTTGACTGCTCCAACGGTGCGGGTTCTATCATTGCAAAAGACATTTGGGGCGACGCTCCTTTATATATCAACGAAACTCTCGACGGCGATTTCCCCTGCCACGAACCCAATCCGCTTCTGCCCAAAAACACCGTGCAGATGCAGAACTTTGTAAAAGACAACGGTTTAGACCTTGGTGTAGTTTTCGATGGCGACGCCGACCGTGTGGTATTTGTCGACAACAAGGGAAGACACGTGCCGCCGGACTTGATCATCGCCGCAATGGGTCGCTATTTCTTTGAAGAAAAGCATCAATCGGGACTCGTAATCGAAGACATCCGCACATCAAACTCGGTGAAAGAGTATCTTGCCAAGTTCGGTGCAGAGACATATATCTGGAAGGTAGGACGTGCCAACGCTGCACCTAAACTCCGTGAAATCAACGGTTTGTACGGTGGCGAATACGCTGGTCACTACTATTTCCGCGACTTCTTTTTCTCAGACAGCGGCGTTCTCGCAGGCAGCATAATGTTGCAGGTGGCAGCCAAGGTTAAGAAAGAGGGACGCACATTTGCCGACCTTGTTGACGAAATCCGCCGTTACGACAATTCAGGTGAAATCAATTTCAAAATCGAAGACAAAGACGGCGCTATGGAACGCGTTAGAAAGTTCTATGTATCTCAAAAAGAACCCAATGTATTTTTAGATTTCGACGGATACCGTTTGGAATACGACGATTGGTGGCTCAATATCCGCAAGAGCAACACCGAGCCTTATCTTCGCCTTTTGTGCGAGGCTAAAACCAAGCAACTACTCGACGAGAAAGTTGCCGAAATTACAAAACTTATTCAAAATCAATAATTTATGAATAATAACTACCAACTTATCGACCAACGATTTGTAAAATACGCCGACGCTGAAGTTTTCCTTCTTCGCCACAAAAAATCGGGCGCAAGGGTAATCAAAATAGCCAACAGCGACAAAAACAAGACCTTTGGTATCACGTTTAAAACTCAGCCCGACAGCGACTGCGGTACTCCGCACATTTTGGAGCACTCAGTTTTGAACGGCTCTAAAAAATATCCTGTTAAAAGTCCATTCGACCAACTGCTAAAAGGTTCATTGTCAACGTTTTTAAACGCTATGACAGGCAGCGAACTCACCATGTATCCCGTGGCGAGCATTTGCGAAAAAGACTATTTCAACTTGATGGACGTATACTTGGACGCCGTATTCAATCCATTGATTTACAGCGACCCACGTATTATGAAACAAGAGGGATGGCGCATAATGCTCAATTCGCCTGACGATATGCCGGCATACACAGGCGTGGTTTACAACGAGATGAAGGGTTATTTTAGCGACCCCTTGCGCGAATTAGATTTCCGCATTGCTCAAAACCTTTTCCCCGACAACGGATACAGCAAATGCTCGGGTGGCTATCCTTCTGAAATTACAAAACTTACGCAAGAAAAGTTCGTAGCATTCCACCAAAAATTCTATCATCCCGAAAACTCATACATCTTTTTCTACGGTGACGCCGATTTTGAAAAAGAACTTGAGGTGCTCGACAGCAACTATCTCTGCCACTACGACATAAAAGGAAACAACTACGATATTCCTATTCAAAAACCGTTTGCCGCACCCAAGACTATCAGTTGCAACTATCCTGCGGCAGAGGGCACAGATCCCGAAACCGACTCATACCTCGCATTGAGTTTTGTTACAGGTTTGAATACCGACACAAAACTCTGCCTTGCCCTTGATATTCTTGCCGATGTGCTTGTATATCAAGAATCTGGCGCAATACGTAAGGCATTCCAACAATCGGGAATAGGCAGCGACATAGATGTTTCGTTTGAGAACAGCCAGCAGCCGGTGTTCACTTTCATCGGCCATCAGTGCAATGCTAAGGACGGTGAAAAATTCAAAAACCTTATCCTCGAAACCCTTAAAAAGGTAGTGAAAGAGGGTATTGATAAAAACACCATCACCGCAGTGGTTAACCGCCGCGAATTTGGCATACGCGAGGGCAACGACGCTCAAAAGGGCATCAAACTGCTTTTTGAACTTATTATGCCGTGGCTTTTCGACGACAACGCAATTCAATATCTTGAGATTCCCGACGTGCTTGCACAACTCAAAAAGGATATTGCCGACGGATATTTAGAAAAGGTAATTGAAGAATCTTTCATTAAAAATACCCACTCACTCCTTACCACACTTGCTCCAAAGGCTGGTCTCGAGGAGGAGAACGAAGCCAAAACCGCTCAGTATCTTGCCGATTACAAGCAGTCGCTCACCAAAGAAGAGGTGGAGAAACTTATCCAAGACACCAAGGATTTAGACGCTTTCCAAAACGCAGAGGAGACTCCCGAACAGTTGAAATGCATTCCAATTTTGTCGAAAGAAGACCTCAATCCCAAGTCGGAAGATTTTCCGCTCGACATTGTAATGAACGGAGAAACAGAAATTCTCTGCCGTCGCGATACCACAAACGGCATTGTTTACTGCAATCTGATGTTCGACGCCCGCACGTTGAACTTTGAAGATTTGCCATATCTTGCGCTTCTCGGCGAACTTCTAGTGAAACTAAACACCGAAAATTACGATTACGAGACTCTCGACAATATGTTCAAGACATACACCGGCGGAGTTTCCACATTTGCAAACCTATACGCAAAGGTTTCAAACGGCGTAAAAACCTGTTTCCCGAAATTCAACTTCTCCACAAAAGCGCTTTCAGAGAATGCCGAAAAGGCACTTTCACTGCTCGAAGAGATTGTTCTCCGCACCAAGTTCGACGATATCCGCAGAATCAAGGAGATGGTTATACGCATAGCATCGCAGTTGGAAACTGAAGCCTCGTCGATGCCGTTCTACTATGTTAGAAACCGTGCCGACTCGTATTACGACAATGCGTCGTACATCAATGAATATCTCGAAGGTATTGATTATTACTACTTTATCAAAGAACTCAACGAGAATTTCGACAGCCGTGCCAATAACCTTGTTGACAAACTCAAACAGGTGTACAAGCAAGTAGTGAACAAAACCTACATGAAGTTTGTGCTTGCTTCCGAAGACGACGACCGTGAAAAAGTGTTATCGCTTTACGACGGCATTCTTAAGCGTCTTCCTGCCGACACCGCACCTTTAAAAGAGTGGAACATCAATCCCACACCCAAAAACGAAGGCTTTACAGGCACAAGCAAGGTTCAATATGTGATAAAGTCATACAACTTCAAGAACCTCGACTTTGAATGGTCAGGCGCAATAAATGTTCTCAACAAAATACTGTCGCTCAACTACTTGCACAATGCCATCAGGGTTAGGGGAGGAGCATACGGTTGTTTTGCCCAACTCAGTTTCGATGGTGTGATGAACTTTGCTTCGTTCCGCGATCCGAACCTTCTGGAGACTTTGTCCGTATACAATAATGTTGCAGATTTTGTAAGTCAACTTGACATTACGCCCGACGAGATGCTCAAATACATCATCGGCACAATATCAGGAATCGACCAACCCATGACAGTGCCACAACGCACCAACACAGCGGTTTCGCGTTATCTCAACGACAGAAAGTTGGAACGCATACAAAAAATCCGCGACCAAATTATCAACGCCACAGTTGACGACGTTAAAAAGGCTGTTGTGATACTCAAGGCATTTGCAGAAAAAGGCAGCGTATGCGTATACGGAGGCGAAGAGAAAATTAAGTCAAACTCCAACCTCTTTGATAATATTTTAAAACTTACTAAATAACTGAGACTTATGAAACAAATTTTAACAATTATTTCAGCATTGGTCCTCGCAGCCGCCATTACAGGTTGCGAAGGTCCGGCAGGACCAGAAGGTCCTATGGGTCCGGCAGGTCCCGCAGGTCCCGCAGGTTCGTATTACTACATCAACAAGGATTACACGATTGCTCCCAAAGATTGGGTCTTTGATGATGGTTGCTACTATTGCGAAATGCAAATACCCGAACTCACTGCTGACATTTGCGAAACCGCAAGTATCAATGTTTACTACTACTATGGCGACTATCAGAAACCATTGCCCGTAGTTCAATATGAAAGCGAAAAAGGTACAGATTATGTAGATCAGGTTACAGGCGAAATCAAGTATGACGTGATTTACTATTCAAGACTCATCCATTATGATTTCACCGAAGGACTCCTCACTTTTGTTATTACCTACAGCGATTTTGCTGAAGACGCACCAAAAGAAAAGATGGATTTTCGTTTAGTAGTTCATTACTAGAACCTCACCATTATCCCACACAGCATACCCCGGTTGCTGTCCGTTCTTAGGAATTGAGACAGAGCCGGGGTTGCATATTGTTATGCCGTTTTGATTACGGAGTTCCTGAACGTGGGTATGTCCATAAAACATCACATCCAAGCCCTTCAAGTGAGGCACTTTTGCACCATCAACCACACAGCCGCTGCCGTCGGATTTCAACGGCGAATAAACGTGTCCATGAGTAGCAAAAATCCTTTTGCCACAGTCGTTTATAAGCACATAGTCGGCCATTACTGGGAATTCCAAAAGCATCTGGTCAACCTCGGCATCACAGTTGCCTCGGCAAGCCATAATCTTATCAGCCAAAGGGTTAAGCATAGACACAACCGCCTTTGGGTCGTAGTTTTGAGGAATATTGTTGCGGGGACCGTGATAAAGAATGTCGCCAAGAATGAGCAACATGTTGCAGTTGCGCGTAACGTATTGGTCAAGAGCCTTTTCGCACGCCGACGCGCAACCGTGAATGTCGGAAAAAACAAGAATTTTCATTTCAAAAGATATATGTAACTATCTGTTAGCGTTGTACTTCGGCAGGTGAAACATTGAGATTGTCGTCTACCATAATGAGCATAATGCGTGCGCCGGCAGATTGTCCTTTTTTCCAGGGCTGCTTGTGTTCAAAAATAACTGTTGCAGTACCGGGCGCTGTAGCCTCAAACACATATTGCTGAGTGCCGCCTTTGCCCACTGCGCCAAACGAACGCGGATCGGGAGCATCCTCTTTGTACTCTTCGCTTACCAGTTTTACGACGTTGGGTTTGCGAATGGTGTACTGCCACGAATAGCCTGTGGTTTTGTTAGATACGAGGTTAACGGTTACGGTTTTGCCCTTGCCCGTAAACGAGAGGGGGTTGCCGCCTTCGGGTGTCATTGCCACCTCTTTTGGAATGCCTGCGCACGATGTTAAAAATAGTGCCGCTGCTGACAGTGCTGCAAAGAAAAGTTTCTTCATAATGATGTTATTATTTAATAGTTTTTTAAGTCGTGTTATTTAAATAATTGTTCTAATTTCTGTGCAAGTTCTTCGCCACGAAGGTCTTTGGCTATAATCACGCCCTTTTGGTCAATCAAAAGCATCGAGGGAATAGCCTTGATATTGTACTGCTGAGCAGCCACCGACTGCCATCCTTTGAGGTCGGAAACCTGAATCCAAGCCATGTAGTAACGCTGCACACAAGCCTGCCAATTGGCTTTTGCGTTGTCGAGCGAGATACCGTAGATTTCAAAACCCTTGTCATGGTAGAGGGCATACTGGTGAATCACGTTAGGCATCTCCATAAGGCAGGGACGGCACCACGAAGCCCAGAAGTCGATAAGCGTATACTTGTTTTTAGAATACACATCCGACAGTTTTACAGGTTTGCCATCCATATCGTTCAAAGTAATATCCTTAATTTGCTTACCCACAGCCATTTCTGCCTGAATGCGCATCTCCTCGGCAATAGCCTTGTAGGTGGGAGCGTCGGGCATCTCTTTTTTCATCTTGGTAAGAATGCGGCTCTTGTCCACGTCTGAAATCTCGCTGTAATAATACTTCAACAGCATATCGCTCACGGGGTTAGGGATATTGTTGTAGATAAAATCAGCGGCATAGGCGCCTTTCTTTGAATTGTAAAAGTCAAAAGTGTCCTTAGCCATCACTTTTTCGTCAATTTCGGTGTTTGGGTCTGATAATTTTGCCCAAGCCTGTTGCGCTTTCAGTGTGTACACGTCCATCTTGTCGCTAAAATCAAGATAGAGGTCGTAGGTGGGCGAACCCGTTACCACAGGCGAAGTGTTTCCAACTGGCATATTCACCTTGATATCTGCATTTTCAAGTGCAATAAGCGCCTGAGAAACAGGATTTTGACCCTTCAAGGCAACCAGAACACGGAGGTCGGCGCCGTCGATAGAGCCTTTGAAAACGAAAGTGCCGTTTTGCACCACTGTGGAGTCAACAATATCGAGCGAACTGCTCACAATGCGGCATAAATATACCTTGTCGTTATCGTTTGAAAGTGTGCATGTGCCAGTTAAGGTGTATTCTTTGGATTTTTTCTGCGCCTCGCATCCAATAGTAAGAAAAAGCACAGCAAGCAGAATAAGATTTTTTTTCATTTGATTATCTTTAATGTGAAACTCTATAATATAATAATATAAACTTCTGATAATTAATAATTTATTCTTTTCCTTCGCACAAGTAGAAACGCACGTACCACTCTTTGAACATTTCGGCGATGTTGGGATAAAAACCGTTGCTCGAATGATACCGGTTGAACAGCATGGCTTTGAGTGTGATAGGCACTCCATCGTCTTCGTTGAAACGCATCAGATCGTGCTCCATATATTCGTCTAAAGGGTATATTCCGCCCATTTTCACCCAACGCTCTTCATAGAAACATGCAGCAGTATTTTGGTCAGGACCTCCTGGCATGCCGTAGTATCGGCAATACCTGGCAAGTCCGCCAACTTGAGACTGTTCTGCTTTTCTATGTTTTGATTTCAATGCCATAATTTCATCGATATCAATCTTTATAAATGAGCTGTCAGTAAAAAACATTACTGCGTGACGTTGGTCGGTTTTAAACACCGCTACAGGAATATTATCGTTGCAAAGTTTGCTCAAATCCCAGCATTGATTGTCGGCAGTGTCGAATGCCATGAGCAATTTTGTGCCAGGTTGAGGTTGTGTTGCGGTAGCTACAAGCACTACTCCGTCTAATATCTCAATCAGCGGCGATGGCGACTTCCCTAAACCTGCAATGCGGCGGTATTCGTGATGACAGTCGGCGGTGTCGAAAATCATCACACCTTCTGTTTTCTTATCATACTGATAATTAACAGAATAAATAATCAATCCGTTTTTAGTGGCAACAGGAGCAGCTTCGCCTATGTGGAAACCGTCTATTTCTGTCCATTTGTCCTGCACATTATCTTTATAGAACATTCTGCCGCCTATGCTGCACCAAATTCTATGGTCGTGGTCGCGGACAATTTGCGGTGGCTCGTATCCATAGTAATCCTGCATTTCGATAAACGGCTCTGGTTCAGGTGTCAAATTGCCGTCGAAAGCGTTTTTTATAATGGTAACGCTTCTTTGATATATAATAAGCAAATTCTTTTCCAAAATACTCAACCCGCAGCAAAAATCTGTAGGAATATCAGCTTTGTACATACGGGGGTTGTTGGCAGGACCAAAACATACAGCAGTCTGCGCAAAGTCTCCACCTGCGGCCTCGGCAACCGCTCTATAAGAGCCGGTTTCGTCGGTGACGCTAAGGTAGGTATAAACGTCCTCCATTTCTATGTCCTTTTCAAAGCCGTCAGCAATAAAGTACGACTTGAAACAGTGCTTACTGTTGTAGAGGCGTTCAAACCCGTTAGCCGATTGCGAATATTTTGCATTCATCTAAATGGTTATCAACTTTGTAAACTTGCGCAATATATCAACCACGACATATAACCGGCAAAGATTGTCAGCATCACAGCTCCTTCCCAACGTTCAACCTTGTATTTGGTGAAAGAGAATAGCCATAGCAGCACAACACTTCCTAAAAGTACACCTAAGTCTATCATTGTTATGCCGTTGACTTGCATAGGACAAATAACTCCGGTTATGCCTATGATCATAAGTATGTTCATTACGTTAGAGCCGATAACATTACCCATTGCGATAGCGCTTTCGCCTTTGCGAGCAGCAACCACGCTTGTAGCAAGTTCCGGCAAAGATGTTCCGCCGGCAACAATCGTCAAACCTATAATTGCCTGTGAAACGCCTAATGCGGTAGCCACTTCGGTAGCTGCATTTACAAACAGATTACTGCCAAACACAAGGCAGGCAAGTCCCAAAAGTACAAACAATATTGCCTTCCAAACTGGCATAGGCTTTTTAGCATCGTCAGAGTCGGAATTTTGTTTTGTTTCGGCAGCTCCCTTTATGCCTGTGCGCACGGTGTAAACCATAAACACCACAAACACTACGGCAAGAACTGCAGCGTCGAAACGTGAAATAAAATTGTCGATTCCAAAAGCAAAAAGAAGAGCGGAGGCGAGCACCGCAAATGGAATATCCTTTTTAACTGTAGATTTAGAAATTACCATAGGCGCCACCACGGCGGCAGTGCCCACAATAAGCAAAGTGTTGAAAATGTTAGAACCCACCACATTGCCCACCGCAAGGTCAGGTGTTCCGTTTATTGCCGAAACAAGGCTGACAAAAAATTCAGGCATCGAAGTACCCATTGCCACTACTGTAAGACCTATAACAATCTGCGGGATATTCATCTTAGCCGCAAGTCCCACAGCTCCATCGGTGAGTCGGTCGGCACCCCAAAGCACCACAGCTACACCTATTATAATATAAAGTATATTAAGTAACATTTTATAAAATTTGTTTCAGGTACAAATTTAAAAAAAAATATGATGGCGATGTATAATTCATTATGTTTTTTTTGAAAATTAACACAAAAATTCATTATCTTTGGCAAAAAAAATAGATGAACCTAATGAATAAAATATTAGCGATTTCTATAGTGTCGCTTATCAACATTAACTCCTATGCCCAGATTAGTTTTAATGGATTCGGCATTAATAGTTACATCAACGATGCCGCTGTAGACACAGTATCAGGCATTACTGGCATTCCCGAAGGATACACAGTGGAGGGCTTCAGCGTGAGTGCCACAGTGAAGGGATTCTCTCAGACGATCGAAAGCCGTAGTGCAAAACTAAACGCCGCTCAACGACAATTGATGCACTCCGTAAAATCTGGATCAAAAATTTATATCGAGGATATTCAAATTAAAAACAACCGCACCCAGAAAGTTAGCAACGAACCTGTTATCACGCTTATCAAAGATGGCGTAACAGCTGCGATTGTTGGTAAAAAAGTGCTGGCTTATCCTGGTGCGCACTCCACCGATACCACCATCTACCGCGTTACTTCTTTTGAAATAGAATCTATCCGCCCCGACTTTGTTTATCATATCCGAATCACCGGCAACGAGATTGATTCGATTT
Source organism: Bacteroidales bacterium (assembly GCA_017960885.1). Lineage (GTDB taxonomy): Bacteria > Bacteroidota > Bacteroidia > Bacteroidales > UBA3824 > UBA3824. The sequence goes on along the minus strand of JAGCYI010000061.1, from coordinate 3,366 downwards.
CGTATGCTCAAATCACAAAAATGGGTTACCGTTTTACTGTAAAAAACATTATAGCTCAAGAAATTGCAACAGGCAGGAGTGAAGAGGTTAGGCAAGTGTCTGTTTCCGACGAGGGTGGTTACCGTTACCTATGCCGCTCTAAAGGTTATCTCACCAGGAAAAACGCCATAGTGAATTTTGTATATCCAATGCCTCAGGCTATAGATTCTGTTCGAGGTGCGTTCATCTCTGAAAAAGGTATTGAGATGTTTTCTTTTAAAGGATCTACCATTTCTAAAGATGCCCAAAAAGTGCTAAGGCATGTCAATCCGTTTTCGGTTATCATGTTTTCGGTTTATTATGAAGGTCATGAGGAAACTATCAATGTTATGGCCATCGATTGATTTTTTTTATTAAATATGAACTTATTTAAGTTTTTATATTTATATTTGCGCTGAATAATATGTGAATGATGGCAAAAGAAATAACCATTAGAGAACTAACGGAAAACGAACTAATTGAGTGGTATTACAAGAGTGCCGAAACAAAAAAGTATGTTGAATTTTACGTTTCAGAACTAAAAAAATACCAACAGCCAATGCTCGAAATCAATTGCGGAACAGGCGAAATTCTAAAAAACCTGGTAGCGGAAGGTATTGTCTGTCATGGTCTCGATTGTGCTGCCGACCAAGTGAAAATTTGCGGAGACGAACTTACACGTCAAAACTTGGAATCAACTCTCTATAGTTTCGATTACAACCATTTTTCGCTGCCAAATAAATACAACACCATTTTTATTCCACAGTCTACGCTCTGTATGATTTCGGACTTGGATGCCGTTAAACAGTTTTTGAAAAACATATACGAGTCTCTGGAAAATGGTGGAACACTGCTTTTCGATCTTTTTATTCCTTGGAAAGACATAACTGATTTTCACTCAAACAAATGGTCGTCGGGCAACGCTATCGAAAACCAAGAAACAGGAGAAATTTTTGTCTACAGCTATAGTTGCGACCTCGACCTTGCAAAACAAATTCGCACAACCAACTCAAAATATGAACTTTACAAAGACGGCAAACTGATTTCAGTTCATTTCGACACAGCCCAAAGCCGTTGGTTTACCGATAATGAGATGCAAATAATTCTTGAAGATATTGGTTTTTCAGCGGTATCTTACTCCAAAATTTTCCAAGAAAACGAATTAGACTATTCTACACTCTTTGTCGCTACCAAACTCAACTAAAACCGTGTGCAATAATGCTTTGGCGTAAGTTTAGGGTTTAGAAAAACTATGCCCATACGTGCGGTTTCGATGGTAACGGTTGATTTTGAATCTTTTACTATCTCGCGCCAAGCCTTGCTCATTCCTTTCGACCAATTAATGTCGTCAAATAATAACACCGCACCACTCTCCAAACGTCTGATAAATAGTTCATAATAATCCATAGTGGCTTGGTAGGTGTGGTTGCCATCGATATAAACAAGGTCAATATCTTGATTATCAGCGATTAATTTTTCTAAAATATCATCAAATCCGCTGTTGATGGCTTCGATATTATTAACGTTGTGATTTGTAAAACTCTCACAAGCAAGATTATGAATGGAAGTGCAACCTTCGAGAGTAATTATCTTAGAATCAGGACTTCCAGCAGATAGATAGAGTGTTCCCACGCCGAGCGATGTGCCTAATTCCAATATTTTGCGTGGCTGCAAAAAGTTGGCAGTACGTTGCAAAAGCCGTCCGTATTTGCCTTTCGACGAGGATTTTTTGGCAAGCGAAGATATTTTTACTTCTTTGATTTTGCCGCCTTTTGCGCCGAAGGTGGTTACGGTGATATTGTCGCGGTTTTTGCGAAATTGTGCGTAGGCGTTTTCGGCAAGTGAGTAATCAAACTTTTCTTTACTGAAAATCACGTACTTAAAAAAATTGAAGATGTTAGGCGAATGAACGCGGTGACCGTTGTAATATCCCGCTTTGAGAAAATGACGTAAAGTAAAAATCAGGTTCACAATTATCTCACTAAGAGTGTTTTAACTCTAATAAAAAAAAACTGCCGTGTCGCAAACAGCGGCACGACAGCCACTTATTACTAATTAAAATATACTATCTAACGATAGTTGCTTTGCGGTCGGGACCCACAGAGATTATCTTAATGGGAACCTTTACAAAGTTGGCGATAAATGCCAAGTAATCAATCAATTCGGTAGGCAACTCTTTATCGCTTTTTGCATTAGAGATGTCGGTTTTCCAACCTTTGAACTCTTTGTATACGGGTTCGATTGATTCTTCAATGTCGAAAGGCATAGCCATAGTCTCCTTGCCGTTGATTTTGTATGCCACGCAAGCCTTAATGGTGTCAAAGTCGTTCATTACATCGCTCTTAGTAACAATGAGTTGTGTAACGCCATTGATCATACAAGAGTATTTGAGTTCTACCAAGTCGAGCCAACCTGTACGGCGAGGACGACCTGTGGTAGCGCCAAATTCGTGACCTGCTGCACGGAGTTTCTCACCTGTTTCGTCGAAAAGTTCTGTGGGGAAAGGTCCAGCGCCCACACGTGTGCAGTATGCTTTGAAAATACCGTACACTTCGCCAATCTTCTGAGGAGCCACGCCCATACCGGTGCAAGCACCTGCGCAGATTGTGTTGCTACTTGTTACAAAGGGATATGTACCAAAATCGATGTCGAGCATTGTGCCTTGTGCACCTTCGGCAAGTACAGAGCGGTTTTGGTCGAGTTTTTCGTTGATAAACATCTCTGCGTCAACAAATTCAAATTGTTTGAGACACTCAATGCCTTCGAACCAGCCTTTCAAGAAATCTTCCATCTTGAAATCTTTGAAACCGAGCGATTCAATTTCGCGGAGGTGGCGTTGTGTAAGAGCGTCGAAACGTTGCTTGAAGTCGGGACGGAGTATGTCGCCGATTCTCAAACCGTTGCGGCTGATTTTGTCGGTATAGCAAGGACCGATGCCTTTGAGTGTGCTGCCAATTTTAGATTTTCCCTTGGCTGCCTCGTTGGCGGCGTCTAATATTCTGTGAGTAGGGAGAATAAGGTTGGCGCGTTTGGATATTTTCAGAAGTTCCTTGATTTTAGGATTTTGATCGATAATGTTGTCGATTTCGCTTTTGAAAATTGCGGGGTCAAGCACTACGCCGTTGCCAATCAGGTTGATAGCACCGTTGGTAAAAATACCCGACGGAATGGTGTGCAGCACAAATTTTTTGCCGCTAAATTCGAGCGTGTGTCCGGCATTGGGACCGCCTTGAAATCTTGTTACAACATTGTAACGGGGGGCAAGCACGTCAACAATCTTGCCTTTTCCCTCGTCGCCCCATTGGAGGCCTAATAAAACATCTATTTTCATTTTTATATGTTATAATT
>JAGCYI010000060.1 GCA_017960885.1 Bacteroidales bacterium | reverse complement strand
TTTAAGTCGATAATTTTGTATTTGGCGTCGGGGGCGGATTCGATAAAAATAGAGGAGTTTGCTGACCAGACTTTTATGCCGGATTCTTTATCAGAAATGTCCGATACAGGTGTAGGTGTTGTAACTGTAACTGTCAATGTGGTTTCTAAACCATTGTATTCTACTTTTAAGGTTTGTTCGCCAATTTTAGTTTTGTCAAAGCCAGAAATGGTGGCATCAGATAAGTTGATTTTTCCTTTATCACCATTGTGGTAAGTAAGAGTAATGACACCGTTAGCGTCAGAAAAGTTCTCACCTTCCAAATAATCTGTTTTGGGCATTGTGGTGATTTCGATAGAAACAATCTTTTTAAATGCAGGTTCTCCCGATTTTGTCAAATATCCTGGGGCAGATTCTCCACCGTCAATCTTGGCGTAAGTTGCATCAGTTTTATCAGCGTTGTATGCAGTACCTTTGCCGCCGTATAGTTTGAAACAATCTTCAAACATACCAGACGACTTGGTTACCAATGATATGTTCCAACCATCGCCAACAAAAATGGATTCAAGGTTGTTGCAGCCCCAGAACAAACGTGTCATATCGGTTACTTTGGCAGTGTTGAATCCAGAGAGGTCAACGGATTTGAGATTATCGCAGAATTGGAACATCTCGTTCATATATTCCAAATTCTCGGTATTTAAGTACTTCAAACCGTCAATGTCTACAAGGTTTTCAAAACCCCAGAACCAGCATGAAGTTCGTTCAGGTTTGTAATCCTTGAACGATTTGTCAATAACTACCTTGTTGATTTTAGTACACAGAGATAAAGGCCATTCGCTGTCATCGTCTGATGTTCTGATTGGTAATGCGTTGTCGGGCGAGTCATCGTTGAAATAGAATGTGGCAGAGCCATTTGAAACTACTGCGTAAGGTTCAAGATGCACATAGGCGGATTCGCCAAATTTGGTTAAATACCCAGGGTCAGATTCACCACCATCTATCTTGGCGTAAGTAGCCTCATACATATCCAATGATTTAGGCGAGGAACCTTTGCCACCGTAAAGTTTGGAACAATCAGAGAACATAGATTCCGAAAAAGAAACAGACGAAGTAGTCCAACCATCACTTACAAATATTGATTTTAATTTTCTACAACGCCAAAACATATATGTCATATTGACAACATTTGCTGTATTGAAACCGCTTAAATCCAGAGTTTTAAGATTACTACATCCATCAAACATATGTTCCATATTAGTTACTCTCTCTGTATTTAGGTTTTCCTTCATCCCTATTATTTCAGAAAGATCGCTAAACCAACACAACCAATAAGCACAACTGTTCGGTTTATACTCCTTAAATGATTGATCAAAAACGACTTTTGTTATATCGTTACGCTCATCATAAGCATAAATACCAGAAACATGATACCATGATTCGTCCATCTGACTTTGTGGTATAGGATATGCGTCTTCGGGTTTATTTTGGTTATAATAAAATGTGGCAGTATTGCCTTTGACTACCACGTAAGGTTCTTTTTCTCCCTGCGCAAATGTGGCAAATGATAGCAGGATAAGGATTAATGATGTAAATAGTTTCTTTTTCATAGTGTTATAAGTTTAAATTATGGAACTGAATTTATAAATATAAAATACCGCCGCAAAAGCATTACGGCATAGCGTAGCACTTTTGCGGCGGCTGATTGTGCAATATTTTTTTACGGTGGTCGGTTTCACCCCCCCCGTAAAGTATAATTTACATTATATATTTTTTCGATGGTAAGCATTGTTATAGTTCTTGAATTTGTTCCGATGTCAGACCTGTGATTGTGGCAATGTAACCGATGTCATCACCGTGCTGTTTCATCATACGGGCAGTGTTGATTTTGTTTTGTTGAATTCCTTCGGCAATTCCTTCGGCTCGCTCACGCTCCAAGGCAGACCTCTCTGTGCTAACATCAAGCCAGTACTTTTCATAAGCCAGCATTTCACCTTCGGTAAAGGCAGAAGTGCGGAGCAATTCCAATGCCTCGTGGGTATCCTTGTTTTCAATAAGTTCTGGGTCAGCATCTGTGGTATTTTCGTCTATTTCAGTCAAGAATTTGAGCCATAGGTTGTGCATCTTTTTAACTGCACGGTTCTGAGGCTTGAAGTTTGGCAATACAACAAAAACCATCGACAGTTCAGTGCGACGGTCGTCTTCAGGATGGTTCTTGTTGGTGAGATAATACTCTTGAATATACTCATCATTGCCGTAGTTGAATGCCTTCTTGTCATTGATAAGTCCTAGCGTATATACATCTTTTAGGTCGCCGAACGACATACCTTTTTTCAACTGTTTGGTGAATATCGATGCAGCATTGAACAATGTGCGGGCAAAAAATTCGGTGTTCCAATACGACTGCATCTCCACAATAAAGTTTCTACCGAAGTTGTCGGTGCAGAACACGTCAACTATGGAGTATTTCTTAGCCGGATTGTCGGGAACATTTTCGGTAGGCATATATTCTACCGATTTAATCTCCATACCATCGGGCATAGGCAATAGCGCGTTCAAAAGGCTCATCACCAAATGTTTGTGCTGTCCGAATATTTTCTTGAAGGTCAAATCCGCCTTCGGGTCAAGGTATTTAGACATAATCGTATCAGTTTTATTATCCTCCGCAAATATAAATGATTTTGAGGATTATCGCAAAAATCGGCAAGAAAATTGCGGCATTTTTTTTAAAACACATCAAAAAAATTTTGTGGTTTGAAATATTAATCCTATTTTTGGAAAAATTCAAATCCGAAACTTAATATCTAAAATATGAAACCGATAGAAGACTCTGAACTTATTCTCAACGGCGACGGAACGGTGTTTCACCTTCACCTTTTGCCCGAAAACATTGCCGACAACATAATTCTCGTAGGCGACCAAGACCGCACCGACGTGGTGGCACAAAATTTCGACACCATTGATTTTAAAGTGCAAAACCGCGAGTTTAAAACAATCACTGGAACCAAAAACGGGAAACGTATCTCGGTGATTTCCACAGGTATAGGCACCGACAATATCGATATTGTGCTCACAGAACTCGACGCAGCAGTTAACATCGACCTCAAAACACGCATTCCAAAAGAGGAGCACAAAACGCTAAACCTCGTAAGAATAGGCACTTGCGGTTCGTTGCAGCCCGATATTCCCGTAGGCACTCCCATCGTTACAGCCATTGCGGGAGGTTTGGACGGATTACTCAACTTTTACGCTCGCCGCAACGAGGTTTGCGACCTTGAACTCGAACGCCAATTCAACGAATTTACTCAGCGCAACAGCCTTTTGGCATCGCCTTATTTTGTGGAATCGTCACCCGTGCTACTAAAAAAACTTGAAAAATACCGCAAAGGCATAACCCTCTCAGCACCCGGATTCTACGGTCCGCAAGGCAGAGAACTCCGCCTAAAAATCGTTGACCAAGGTATTAACGAAAAATTAGAACAATTTACATATAAAGGTTTGAAAATCAATAATTACGAAATGGAATCGAGCGCAATCAACGGTCTCGGACGTTTGCTCGGACACAACACAGCCACCATTTGTCAAGTAATTGCCAACCGCCGTTGCAAAGATTTCGGCACAGATTACCGCGTAATTATGAAAAACCTCGTGGCCGAAATTGTAGACATACTCACAACTTAACAATATGACCGACAACGAATTAGATGCCATAATACGTCTTTTGGACGACCCCGATAGCACTGTTTTCAAAATATTGGAAAACAAACTGATATCGGAGGGCACGGGTGTGATCCCACGTCTGAGGGCTGCCGCCGGCAACAGTGCACTGAAACTATTGCAGACGCGCATCAAGAGTATTGTGCATCAAATTCAGCAAAACGATATACGTCAAGGACTTACCAATTGGAAAGACCACGACGAAAATCTACTTCAAGGTGCGTGGTTGGTATCAAAATACGGCTATCCCGACATTCAATACAGTGCGCTGCAAGATGTGTTCTCTACCATTGCAAACAACGCTAAAATACTGAATTACAACAACTTTTCGCCATTAGAGCAGATAAAGTTTATCAACCACGTATTTTACAAAAAACTCAAATTTGTATCGTGTCAGACGATGGATTTTTTCCGTCCCGACAACTCGTTTATAGCCTACACGCTCGAAAAACGCATCGGCAATCCCATCTCTATCGCCATCATTTATATGCTCTTGGCGCAATATTGCCAAATTCCGGTTTACGGCGTCAACCTTCCCAAAAACTTTATCGTGGCATACGTGTCGCCCAACGACAACCGTTCGATGTTTTACATCAACCCATTCAACCAAGGCGCGGTACTCAACGAAGACGAAATCATTTTTTTCCTCAAACAGCAAAACATATCGCCTCAAAGTCAGTTTTTTAACCAGTGCAGCAACTCGGTAATTATCCAACGCCTGCTCCACAACCTCAAAACTTCGTACGAAAGGCTTAAAAAACCTCAGGAAGAACAAGAGGTCGACTCGCTTCTGAAAGTGTTTAAAAACGGACTTTCGGCTAAGATAGAATGGGAATAAAACCTGACTTACTAATACGTAAACAATTATCAATATCAAAACTCTTTATGAAAACATTCCTCTTGGCAACAGCAATAACAATACAAAGCATCGCTGTTTCCGCACAAATATTTTCAGAAACATTTTGGACTAATGGACAATGCTCATTTGAAGCCACTCAAAAAGGCGACCGCATAGAGTTTTTCGGCTCGGCTATGCTCGGCGACGTGGGTTACGACTTCACTCTCATCAAACGCGGACGAACAACCTATTCAACCGAACAAGGCGGCTCCTACACCTTTGGAAAATACGTCGAATACCGCACCATAGACGACGGAAATGAAAACCAATTAGAACTGCTCATAGCCTACGACGACAAGGATGAAATGACAGAGGTGTTTTACAAATTCGACGGATCTATCGACGACCTTCTAACAAACAACTTTCTTAAACTATTAGACGGCGTTTATACCGACGCTGCAGGCAAAGAATACACTTTTGACGGTGCATCTGTCAACGGAACACCTTTTGACGTTTTATGCGATGAATATGGCTACGCCAACAACGTAAAATACAAAGGCAAATTCTACAAATTTATCTTTTCTGATACAGGAGTAAACATCTACAATGCGCGAAAGGCCAACGGAATGGTTTTCGGCGATGTGTTCACAAAGACAACTCTTTATAAAAAACTCAGGAAGAAAACCGCTAACGAACCACCACGCACAGGACGTTGGCAATACACAAGCACAGATATTGTTAACGTAGGAATGCTGTCGTATTTCTGCGACAAAGCACAACTAAGAATAATGCGAAACGAAATATTCGCCCGTAGAGGATACATTTTTTTGTCGCCAGATCTCAAAACCAAATTTTCTAAAATGCCCTGGTACCATCCAGGATCCGACAACTCAAAAATTCACTTTTCTGACTTAGAAAATCTCAACATCAATATTATAAAAAAATACGAGACTGCTTATCCTGCAGATTTTTATAAAAAGATAGAAAAAGGTCTTTAATAAGACTCTCTTACATAAACAAATAAGTATAGATACAAAAAAAAATCCCCAGCCTTATGTAAGGCTGAGGACTCTTAAAGTAGGGCGGCTACCTGCTCTCCCGCATTGTGGCGCAGTACCATCGGCGCAAGCGGGCTTAACTTCTCTGTTCGGGATGGGAAGAGGTGGTG
>JAGCYI010000059.1 GCA_017960885.1 Bacteroidales bacterium | reverse complement strand
TTTGGCCTTCATTTCGTCGTGATTTTCAAACCATTCCTTATCTGTTGTCCACATATAGTCTACGCAGGGGATACCGCACGACTGGCACATATATTTGGTGGCAATTTTGTCCATAGCGATGTTGCTTGCGCGGAGGTTTGAACCAACGTATGGAATGCCAATCATCTCGAAGAAACCTTGCAGCGAGCCGTCTTCGCCGTACGAACCGTGTAGAATGGGGAACGCAACGTCGATTTTGGTCACTACCTTTGATTTAAACATATTCGACTTGTAGCGGTATAGGTTGAAGTCGCCACGGGTGGGAGTCATATAAACTTTTTCGCACCACGAGAGTAGTTTGGGAAGGTTGCGGTAGTTGGATACTACGGTGAGACCGGGACCAGTGTACCATTCGCCCTCTTTTGAAATGTAAATCGGAACAATGTTATATTTAAATTCCGGAAAAGCGTGAATGGTTTGCAACGCTGAAATCACTGAGATTTCGTGTTCAACCGACATTCCGCCAAAAAATACGCCTAATGTTATCATTTTTTTAGTAATTATCTGATTTGTATATTTTTACCCTAATAAACTTCAAAATGCTGAGTAGTGATATTGTGCTTGATAAATTTGTTCTGCTTGTCGGCAATCACGTCTAAGAGGTGACGGCCTGTCATTTTGTTGTATCCGCTGTCGACAATCATCTGCGCGTAACGTTTTGCCTCCTCGAAGTTTTCAAACACGTAGTTGAGCACGCAGAGGTTGTAGAGCATAGCGTAGCGAGCCTTGCGTTCTTTTTTGTTGGCAAACGAGTACGAGTCGGCGGCGGTTTTAAAATGCTTGATGATGTCTTCCATAGCGATTTCGGTGGTAGCCATTCCGCCGTTTGCGTTGATCTGAGCCATATGCGCCTTGATGGTCTGAGGCAGATTGCGGTGCATACTGTAATAGCGGTTCTTTTTCTGATAGAAGAAATAGAGGTCGAACGGCTCTTCAACGGGGTTGTAGATGTAGTTGGCGTTTACCAAGTCGGCAATTTCGTAAATGTTTGCCATCACCTCGTCGTTGATAATTTGGTCGCGGAACACGTCGCGGTTGTTGCGTACATATTCCATAGCGGCGCCGGGATTGTCAAATTCGCGTTCGGGAGTGAAAGCCTTGGGCGCGTACGACACGTTGGGGTTCGATGAGAAATTTTCCGAAGGAGTGCGCACTGTCCAAGTGGTTACCATTGTGTAGTTTATGACTCCCTGGAAAGTGTGGACCTTGATGGGATGACCAAAACGGTCGCGAGTGTCGATGATGTTTTCCTTAACGCCGAAACCGTCGATGAGCATACTTTTGAGGTTGATGTTGATCTTCATATATGCGTTGGTGGGCGAGGAGAGGCGTTTCCAACCGGCGAAATGGAGTTCGTCACTTATTTGGTCGAAAGATACGTGATGCTGCACCTGACGGTCGGCAGAGCATACGAGCGAATAGTTGCGGCTTTGAGGCTGAACATAGTAACGAGGTAAATTTCTTACCGTAACACCGAATTTTACAGTGTAAACGCCGTTTTGCGAAAAAAGGGCTAACGGCATGAGTGTTAGAAGTATAAGTGTAATTATGTTTTTCATCGTAGTTAGTTTTTAAAAAAACGTACAAATTTATATATTATCTTCGATATAACAATAAAATGACGAAAAAATTGCTATATTTGCATTACAATTGAATAGATTATGGATAGAAAAATAGTTCTCGGGTCGCTGTTTGGCGACGAAGGCAAAGGCGTATGTGTAAATTATCTTTGCCATAAGGCATTGAAAGATGGAAAGCGAACCTTAGTGGTGCGTTTTACCGGCGGACCTCAGGCGGCGCATACTGTTGATGAGGGCGGCATTCGTCACGTGTTTTCATCGTTTGGGTCGGGTACATTGCTCGGTGTGCCAACGCTTTACCGCAATACCGCATTGATTGACCCTGTGTGCATTGTCAACGAACTTAATGTATTGAAAACCAAAGGTATAAATCCCGTTTATGATTTTTCTTCGGGAATAATTATCACCCCTTACGATGTGGATTTCAACCGCAACGACAAAAAAACTCTCTCCGACGGAACTTGCGGCAAAGGCGTTTGGGCTTCGTTGGTGCGTTCTCGTTCGGGCAAGTGCTTTACACTCAGCGACAATCCTGAAACTATCCTTGCAGAATGTGCTTCGTATTACGGCGCAAAACGTTGCAGCGAGTTTGACGAAATGTTTACCGAGGCGTTCAACTTTGTTAGGCAGACTCAGACCATTATCAATGAAAACGATTATGATACAATAGTTTACGAAGGCACTCAGGGACTTTTGCTCGATGCCGAACTTGGTTTTTTGCCAAACGTTACCGCCACAAACACGGGCTTGCAATATCTCACCAACAACGAACTCAACGGCACGGAGGTATATCTTGCCACACGCACCTATCTCACCCGCCACGGCAACGGCTACACTCCGCAACAGGTTGAGGGATACGATCTTGCCGACAAATCAGAGTCGAACGTATTCAACGGCTATCAGGGCAATTTTAAAACCGGCGTGTTTGATTTCGACCTTTTGAACGAGGCTTTCACCCGACATTCGCTCAACGATTACAAAACTGTGGATTACAAACTGTTTATAACACACTTAGATACTTTGGAACGTAATGGCTGTTTTTATTACCTTAGCAAAGGCAACCTCCACCGCATAAAGGTTGAAAACAATGCGCAAATCCGGTCAATTTTTGAAAACGTGACTGGATACAATGGAGAATGCTTTGTGTATTAGTTTACCTCCCCTTCCTCTCAATATCTTGCAAATGCTCCATTTTCTTGGTTTCAAGAAACTCGTTGATGCCGCAGAGGTGCTCTTTAACCTTTTGATGTCCAAATTCATACACCTTGGTTACAAGTCCGTCGAGGAAATCGCGGTCGTGGCTAACAACTATGAGCGTGCCGTCGAATGCAAGCAGAGCCTGTTTGAGCACGTCCTTAGTTTTGAGGTCGAGGTGGTTGGTGGGCTCGTCGAGAATGAGGAAGTTGACCGGCTCTAAAAGCAGTTTTAATAACGCAAGTCGCTGACGTTCACCACCTGAAAGTACCTTCACCTTTTTGTCGATGTTTTCGCCCGAAAACATAAACGCGCCGAGCATATCCTTGATTTTGGTGCGGATGTCGCCCTTGGCAATGTCGTCGATGGTTTGAAAAACAGTGAGGTTTTCGTCTAATAGCGATGCCGAATTTTGC
>JAGCYI010000058.1 GCA_017960885.1 Bacteroidales bacterium | reverse complement strand
TGAACTTGCACCCCATATAACTGGGACATGCCCCTCAAACATGCGCGTCTACCAATTCCGCCATCCGGGCTTGTCTTTGATTTTGACGATGCAAAGGTAGAGCGTTTTTTTTATTCTCCAAAACTTTTGTGAAGTTTTTTTTTGTTTTTTATCACTTTTTTTTGAAGGTGTTGCTAATGTACTTATTATTTGATGTATTTGAACTCGATACGTCGGTTTATTTTGCGGTTATCTTCCGAAGTGTTGGGTACAAGGGGCTCAAGATATGCCTTCGATTGTGTAACAATGCGGTCGGCGCTGATGCCCCGTTCCATGAGCTGCTGCTTTGCAAATCCGGCACGGCGGAGCGCAACCTTGTAGTTTGCTTCGTAAGAACCAATATCACAGGTGTGTCCGGTTATCATTATTATTTTTTCGGGATTCTCTTTCATATCCTCGGCTATCTGGTTGAGGTAGTTTTGATAACGTGTGTTGAGAATAGCGGTTGAGTCGTTGAAGGCAAACTGCATGTTGAAACCGTTGAGCGAGAGTTCTTTCTTTACGTCGATAACAACCACCTGAGTATCCACGGGCTGATTGTCGTCGCTCACGGGTTCTACCGCTGAAAATGGTTCTGGCTCTATGATGTTGAGTTCTGAATCGTCGACGTTGGCTACGAGAGCAGAGTCGGGAATGGTGATGGGGTTGATTTGGATAGGCTTTTCGGTAGGTTTCTTCTTGTGTTCGAAGATGTTGCCGATGTTGTATGCCACGCCTACCATCACGCCGGCAGAAATTGTGTGCATTTTGTCGACAGTGGATGATGAGCAAACACCGTTGTAGGTAGGATTCTGATATGCGTCGGCGCTCATACAATCGGGATTGTAGACGTATGATTTTTGCGCCTTAGCCACTGAGTTGACACCGTAGGCGAAATAAAGTCCTGCCGTGGCACTCCACTCTTTTGTGAGGCAGTAAGCCGCTCCCACTTGCAAATATGGTGATATCGAGGGTTTTAGTTCAAAATATCCGTTGAAATCCTGAGCAGTGTATTCGTGGTGCTGCGGCATTCCTTTAAGTTCGAGTTTGTATTCGGGATAGTAGCCTCGTGTTTCCAAATTTCCCGACTTGGTTTTATAATTTCCCGACAAGGCGAATGATACAACAACGCCAACGCCGCCGGTAACTTTAAACTTTTTTCCTATTTCGTGCTGGTAGTATGCGCCCACGGGAATTCCCAATGAGAAAATGTTCTGACTCTCTTTGAGGTCGTTGAAATATGTGCGGTGAGTGTAAGTTTTAGATTCTTCGTCTACAGCGTTTTCAATAGATTCAATACCTGTGAGTTTTGCTGACGTATTGGTGTAATTGAGCATAATACCAGCCGATGCTCCAAAGTTGTCGGTAAAGAAGTGCGTGAGACCGCCTGTGAACATTCCTCCCAAGCCAATACCTTTGCTGCCAAAGGAGCCGAGGTCGTAGCAGAGGTTGTGCATGCCTCCTCCGAGCGATGCGTAAACGTATGTGGTGGGTTCGCAGATGTTGTCGGGTTTTGCCTTTTTCTTTGTCTGCGCTTGCGTAAATGTGGCAGCGAGTGCCATAAATATGATGAGAAAAGTCTTTTTCATTGTATTTCAGTGTTTTAGTTGTTAACTATGATTTTGTATGATAGTTTGTGCTGGTTAAATATTATGGTTGCAGTGTAGCTTCCTTTTGGGAGCGAAATTGTAAACTCTTCGGTGAGGTTTTCGCGTTGTAATACTTTGTTGCCAAGCGAGTTGAATATAAACAACTGAGCTTCGTTGATGTCGTTTTCCGCAAAGTTTACCAGCTTTATATTTATAGGTTGAGATGCCTTGGCGGGATTTGGATAGATATCTGCACTTTTGGCGAGCGATTTGGTGGTTGAAACAGTTGTGGTATTCAGCTGTGTTTCACATACTTTTAGTTTATCGCCTTTTGTGGTAGTAATTTCTGCACTGTAAATGCCGTTGACACCGTTTTGGTCGTTGTAGAACTGCATTGTTTCGCCGTCGAGTTTTTTACCATCTTTATACCATTGATATTCAATAAATTGTTCTTCGGCATTGTCGATAAACACTACATCTGAGAACATACTTTTGATATATGATTTGGGATAGTTGATGGAGATTTCAAATTTGTATTTTTCACTTACCGTGCCCAATGGGTCGGACAATGTGATTTCTGCTTTATATTTTCCAGCAACTGCATCGCTGGGTATTGCAATGGTGAATGATTTTTCATCGGCTGATTCAGTGGTTAAATTGTTGATATCCAAATCAGCAAAGCCGTTTTGCTTGGCATCGTTGTCGAAAGCGATATGCGCCGATTGGGGCACTCCGTTTGATATTTTTAAAATTATTTTGGCTTCATCGCCTTGACAATAGGAAGTTTTGGCTTCGGAGATATTTGTAATCTCAATTTTGCCGGGACTTATTACGCCGTCGTTGTAGACGATATTGTCAGGAGCGATATACTTGTTTGTAATGTCGCCCGAGAGCACAAACGAGACGGTGATTTTTTTACCAGAGCCCACATCGGGCGAGTCGAAAACCTGGGTTTGCGATGAAATTTCCACATCGTCGGTGGCAAGTTTGTTAGTGAGTTCGCAATTGCTGCCGGTGAGGGGAACGGTAGTGGTGCCGTCGTATACTTTGGTGTGAAGTATTTGAGGTTCAGATACTTTGAGCTTTAGCTTGTTTACGTTTACTTTCCACTCACATTCAGCCACTTGGTTTTGGTATTGGTACATAATTGCTTTAACGGTGTATGTGCCGGATGTGAGCATTTTTTTTGTAACGTCTACACCTTCAATAAAATATTTTGAAGTTTCGTATTCGTTTCGCTGATTTTTAATTTTCAGGTCTTCGCCTAATTGTGACTGAGTATAAACAAGTTGATACACCCCTTTGGAATCAGGTGTAGCATTTATTTCCATCTCAAAATCAGTGATTTCGCCATATTCCATTTTGCTTGTTTGTTTGAGGTCGTATCTAAACGCATCATCGCCGCCAAGTTTGTAGTAAACTCTTACAAGGTGTTGACCAACAGTAGATTCTGGGAATTTTGTTTTCTCATAGTCAACCACAATTTTTACATCGTCGTTGTCGATAAGGTTGCTGATAGCCGGAGGAATAATTTCGCCTTCGTAAATGTTGTCGGTATTGTCGAAGTATTTGGGTTCAATTGTGAAATCTCCACCGAGTTCTGCAATAATTTTACCCGACGAAGAGATTTCTGCCGTTGCTTGTTCAACGGTTTTTGAAAGTGTGTAATTTGCTGCTTGTTTGCCAGTGAGTTTCAGGTATACGTTGATATTGTACTCACCAGGTTCTGCAGATGGATATTTCGTTTTGTCAAAATCTACCGACAACTGCACATCGTCGTCTTCAAGAACTCCTTGCAGTGTTGGTAGAGTTTTTATTTGTTGCGAAATAAGGTTTGTGTTTCCGTCTTTCGGTTTTGCTTTGATTACTATTCCGCCTTGATAATCAATGATTTTGGGTTCTACTGTAATAGTTGTTTCAACGGATTCAGCTATGTAATGAGTGCTTTCTACAAACCTATACCATATTTGAAGTAAGTTTTCACCAGCGCCAAGCATTTCTCCAATAAGTATTCTGATAGAACCAGATGCTTGGTTAACCAAGAAATCGAAATAACCTGGTTGTTCATTATCTAATGTAGGTTTGATGTCTTTGCCCATTTCTGAATTACCGTAGGTGTATGTGCCTGTGGGAGGAGTGATTGTCACCTCTATTTTGTTTATTTCAGCCGTTTGTGCTTCCATCATCCTTAATCCTTCGGTATATGTTGCATCTATTGATAAATATCTTTCTTCGTGAGACGTTTTAACGTATTGATTAATACCAAGTTTGTATTTATAAGCATCTTCACCTTCTAATGTTACATAGCTCCATATAGAATAAACGATTCCGGGCTCTGAAATGGGTATCCAGTTGCCTTGGTCATCTTTATATTCATACTTCATAACAATATTTAATCTAACATCATCATTAGGATTAATATCGCTCTGGTTTTCGATAATGTAAAAATTTTCTACAAAAGAAGCTAACTCATTTCCATCCCAATCTTTTGATGAATTAGGGTTTTCTATTGTGATTCCACCTTTAACTGCTCCGTATTTGATATTTAGCGTTACCGGATCTTGAGCTTTTGCCATGCTGCAGCAGAGCAATAGTATTATCAGACTTAGTATAGATTTGTTATTCATAATTATAATGTTTTATTTGTGAATTATCTCAGTGAAATATTTTTTTTCCTTACATAAATCAAGACCAATATTTTGCCCTTCAAGTTGCATGGCTTTTTGCAATTGGCTTTGTGCAAACTTTTTGGTTTCGGGCGAATCGGGCGATAGTATTTTGTGGTGGACACTTTTCATAAAGTTTGCCACATTTGATATCTGATTTATGGTTTCTTTGGTGCAAAATGTGGTTGTAAGCCTGTCGAAAATAATCTCCCGTGCCGTTGTTGATGGGTGTGTGAGATTTGATTCATAAAAACGGTAGTCGCGGAGTTCGTCGATCATTATCTCGTAAGATGGAAAATACTCCACATTGTTGAGCGTTTTCACTATGTCGGCAACGCTTAAAAGCAAAGTGCTTTTGCTCAGAGTGTTATCTGTAGCTCCGTCGGCAATATGTCGTATCGGACTTACCGTCAACACAATTTTTGCTTTTGGATTATATTCGGTGATGGTGCGGCAGATACTTTTGATTGCCTCCGACGACTGCTCAACGCTTAACATTCTGCGTGTAAACAAGTTAGGATTCTGTTTGTGACAGTTTGCTACAGGCATATTGTTTTCGTTGAGATAATATACAAAGGCGGTGCCGAAGGTAATGAACACTATGTCGTTGTTTTTGAGAAAATTACGTGCCGAGTTGATTGAATTGTTGGCATTTGCAACTGCACATTCAAGATCTTCGTGGGAATAATCACCGTGCATCAGATACGAGCTATATTGATTTCCGGTTTTGAAAAAATCTTCTGCGGTAATTGCTCTTTGTGATGAGAGAATTTCGAATAATGTTTTGATAGATAATGGATTATAAAGTGTACCGAGAGGATTTGCCAAGCAGCGGAATTTCGCATTTAAAAACATTTCTCCAATGTTGTCGGCAAAGCACGACCCCACAAACATCAGATTGCTATTATAGTTGATAACAGTCTGAGTTTTAGGAATTTTAACTTCGGTGTAGAGATTAACCATATCTATTTGTTTATTCCAAAAATATCGTCGAACGCTTTTTCCAGGTCGTGATACGAGAGCACCGCACCCGAAACTGTTTGAATATTAGGGTTTAGCGGTACGAACACAAACGCAGGCAGTTTTTTGATTTTGAATGCTTCGGCAATTTTGATATTCTCCTCGTAGTTGACGCAGTAAAAATGTATCGCGTTGGAGTACACACCTGCGATTTGTTCCACTTCCGGAGTTTGTTTTTCGCAGTTTTTTACTCGTCGGGAATAAAAATATATTACTGCAGGTTCATGTTTCTTGTATTCAAACACAGTGTCGGTATCGAATACATATTCTTTAAAATTTTGAGTGTCGAGCGGTGTCATGTTCATTGGGCTGTTGACACTGCCGCAACCCAAACACATGGTTATCACCAATGCTAAAGTTAGTAATCGTTTCATTGTTGTAAGTTTGTGGCTACAAAAATAATCAATGTATATAAAAAAGGGAAAAATAGTGCCGTTTTTTTTTGCTGTATTCCAAAAAGTGAATTTTTTTGTTTATCTTTGTAAACGTAAAATTGAATCAAACTTTAGTTATATGTCTATTTCAAATTCTCTCAAACATTTGGTTTTCAGGCGTTACCGCGATAATGAGATAAAGCGGCATACGCTTAACTATTTGTTTTGGGAGTGCACCCTCAAGTGCAACCTTTCATGTTTGCACTGTGGAAGCGACTGCCTCAAAAAGTCGGAGCAGGAAGATATGCCTGTGGCTGATTTTGTAAAGGTTTTAGACGATATAAAATCCTCTGGCACAGCCGACAAGCTTACAATCTGTATCACCGGCGGCGAACCTCTCCTGCGCAACGATTTGGAAGATGCCGGCAGAGAGATTATTCAGCGTGGGTTCCATTGGGGTATTGTTACAAATGGTATGTTGCTCACCGAAAACAGGTTCCGCTCGCTTATTAATGCTGGTATGGACAGTATGAGTTTTAGTATCGACGGTTTTGAACCCGAACACAACCGCCTGCGTCAGAATCCATTAGGGTTTGAGCGTGTGATGTCGGCTATCAATCTGGCTACTGAATATTCAAAACTCCGTAGATTTATGTTCGATGTTATCACTTGTGTAAACTCGTTCAACTACGATAGTTTGAGAGATTTTCGGCAGTTTTTGATCGACCATGGCATCAAGCATTGGCGTATATTTTCAATTTTCCCAGAAGGACGTGCAAGTGACAATTTTAACCAATTATCAATCAGCCGTTTGCAATATCGGGGATTGATGGATTTCATTGCCGAAACTCGAAAGGATTTTGGCGACAAGATTCACCTCAACTATTCGTGCGAAGGCTGGCTCGGCGATTATGAGTTGAAGGTAAGAGACTTTTTCTTTTTCTGCCGCGCCGGTGTGAATATCGCCTCTGTGATGTGCGACGGCAATGTTACTGGCTGTCTGAGTGTCCGCGCCAAGGATTTTATTCAGGGGAATATTTATGAACGCAGTTTTTCCGACATTTGGAACAACGGCTATGCTGTTATGCGCGACCGCACTTGGGCTAAACAAGGCAAATGTGCCGATTGCTCGCAATGGAACAAGTGTCTCGGCAACGGTATGCACCTTCATTCGGGACTCACCGACGGCGTGGCAAGGTGCAATTATGCAGAATTATTTAACAGTTAAAACTATTATAAACAATTTAAATTTAACGCATTATGAAAATAACATGGAAAAAGGTGACTGCGGCAGTTGTTGCGTTTTTTGGTATCGGCGCACTCACGGCCTGCTATGGAATGCCACCGCATGAAGACGAAGACAATCCGTACTTGGTTTACGGCAAGGTGAAGACTGTAAACCAAAAAGGCGAAACTCTTTCGGTTGAAAAAGTGAACGTAAGTGTAACACTTGGCACTACTAAATACACAGCCGTTACAAATTCTGATGGTTTCTACGAAATTCATCTTCCTGAAGCCTGCACCAAAGGTAATGTCTTTGTTGTGTTCGAAGATCGCGCCGGCGTTCTCAAAAACGATACATCTGAAGTATCCATCACTCCTGGCACCAAGGGAGAAATGGTGGATGTGATTATGAAGGCAGAATAGGCACATTAATTAATTAGTACAAAAAAAGCGCCGGTTGAAAAATCTTCAACCGGCGCTTTAATTTTATAAATTAATTAACAATCTGTTACATAGGTTGGATGGATGTCTCGCCTTTTAAGATAATTTTCCAACGCTTTCCGCTGTTGTCTTTGCACGAGAATCCGTAGGCTGGCTGTCCGTAAACGCTGTTGTAGATAAATTCGCTGCATGGCAGTTTGGTTTTGTTGTCGATGAATCCGTACTTGCCGTTTTTATCTTTTTGCAGACAAATACCGTAGTCGGTTTGGAAACCATTGGGACAAGAGGCATATAGATAATCAATTAACACATAACCATTTGCATCTACAAATCCAAGTTTGTCGCCAGTACCGTCGGGACTTGTGCCGCGCTGTTGCGACAGATTTTTGGTGCTTGTGGCGTTTAATAATTCGGTGCATTTGGCAGCTTTCTCCTTGGCAGGCGCATAGTCGGGTTTAATTTGCAACGCCTTATTATAATAGGTGAGAGCACGAGCCACATTCTTTTCGTCGAAACAAGCGTTGCCCTGTTTTGTGAGGGCAGACAGTTCGGCATCCTCCTCGTTTTGCTGACTATTGTCGGGAGCAGGAGTAGGATTGGGTTGCGGCTGAGGTTCAGGAGTTTGCTGTTGGTTGTTGTTACCTTGGTTATTATCCTGATTGTTAGCACCTTGATTATTGTCGGTAGGATTCTCGATAGGCGGATTGTTGTTGTTGTCGGCTTCGGGATTGTCTCCTTTGTCTTTGAGGAAAAGGAAGTATGCACCCACGCCTAATCCTACGAGCAAAAAAAGCAATATTATTAATAAAGGTGCTTTTGATTTTTTCTTCTCCTCCACAATCTCGGTCTTAGGCTGAGCTGCGGTTTGAGGAGCGGGTTTCGGGGTCTCAACCTTGGGAGGTTCGGGAGTGGGAGCAGCTTGTGTCACCGGCGGGGTAACGGGCGCGGCAGGCACAGGACGGTTCAACACCTCCATAATCTCTTGGCAGTCGTAAAATCTCTCCTCGCGATTCTGCTTGGTAGATTTGCGGATAATCTCTTGGAAATTAGGATTTTTAACGGTGTCGGCATTTTTGTCGTTGAGATTGCCGGTGGTCATTTCCAAAAGTATCAGTCCGAGAGCGTAGATGTCGGCACGCTGGTCAACCTCATTGCCCTTGGTCATCTGTTCGGGAGCCGCATATTTGGGAGTACCCACTTTTACGAGGTCGTCGTCGAAATAATCGGCACTTGCGAGACCAAAATCCAATATCTTTACATTGTCGCCACGATATGTGACAATCATGTTGTCGGGTTTGAGGTCGCGGTGGATAATCTGTTTTTTGTGAACGTAGGAAAGGGCGTCGAGCATCTGCGAAAACAATTTTTTGGTAAGACGCTCGTCTTTTACAGTGCGACCAGTCTTGATTAAATCGGTAAGACTTTGACCGTCAACGTATTCCATTGTGTAGAATGCGCCTTCCTCGTCCTCGCCTTTGTCTAATATGCGAACGATATTTGGGTGGTCGAGATGGTAAGCGTTTTCAAACTCCTTGAAAAACAGGCTTTTATAGTCCTCGTTATCTTTAAACTGTGGTTTGATACGCTTGATAATAATCCATTTGCCGTATTGTTTGCCTTGATAAACTGTGCTCATAGCGCCTTGAGACGACATTGGCTTAACATCGGTAAAACGCGACGAAACAGCCATACTCTGACCAAAAGCAGCCTGAGAAATGCCTGCCGACGAGGTCGACGAAGTTTGCTGAGTCTGCAATGTGGTAGCCGACGACTGCGAAGCCTCTGTAATGAAGCCAGAACCTTCAGATTCGGCAGGTTGCACAGGTGCAGGCTCTGGTGCCGGAGCCGGAGCCGGTTCGGGTTGAGGCTGGGGTTGTGGTGGGGGAGGAGGTGCGGCTGCGGATGCCTCTGTAACAAATCCTGAGCCCTCCAATTCCGAATCGTCTGCTGACGCTCCGTTGAGTTCAGCATCGATCATTTTATTTAATTCGTCTTGGCTGATACCAAAGTCGGAAGCTTTTTTCTCCAAGAGTTGACGGTCAACATCGCTCAGAGTGCCATCTCCGCACGCCGACTGTATCAGCATTTTCATTCTTTCTATCGACATAAATTTCTTTTTTAAATTCAAAGTTCAAATGTACACTTTTTTATTATAAGTGCAAAAAAAAATTGCAATTTTATTTTTTAGAATATTATTTTTTTTCGGGAATAATTGTTTACATTTGCAAAAATTTTCAAACACGATTATAGCAACTACAATGGACGAAAATTACAACCGCGGCAACTCCTATTCGGACAACAATTCCCGCGAAAACTACAGCGAAGGCGGCAGACCACGCCGCAAAAGAATATTTGTGAAAAAAGATAACGACAGTTTCAACAACGATCGCAGTTTTAGCCGCGACAACGATGGAAACAGCTATCAAAAACGCAATTACAACCGTGATGGTCAGTATTCGCGTCCCCGCAAATCCTACGGCAACGACCGTGGCTATCAGGGCGACAGAAACGGTGGTCGTCAAGGATACCGCAGCAACGACAACAACGGCGGCAACTACGGTAGCGGCAACGGCTATCACAAACGCAGTTTAAACCGCGACAACAACTATCAAGGCGGCTACGGACAAAATCGCCGTTACAACAATGATCGTTACAACAACAACGACCGCTATAATAACGACCGTTTCAACAACAACGATAATTGGAACAATGATGGTGAAAGTTATGGAAATCGTTATAATTCATATAATTATGACAATAATAACTATCGTCGCCGCAACAGCAAGTATACCGTTGACGAAAAAGGATACCACCACAAAAAATATTGGGACCATAGCGACCGTCGTCAAAAAGCCATTGAGAACGATGCTCAAAGCGAAGACGACGTAATGCTCCACGATGGCAAGATTCGTCTCAACAAGTTCTTGTCGAACAGTGGTTTGTGCTCACGTCGCGAGGCCGACAAGATGATTAAGCAGGGTCTTGTTACCGTTAATGGCGAAGTTATTACCGAGATGGGCGTAAAAGTAAACCTTACCGACGAGGTATTGTTCAGCGGTCACGTTGTGAAACCTGAACGCAAACGCTACATCATTCTCAACAAACCAAAGGATTATATAACCACACTCCGCGACCCTCATGCCCGCAACACTGTTATGGAATTGATTGAGGGCGCTTGCAAAGAGCGTGTTTATCCCGTTGGACGTTTAGACCGCAACACCACCGGCGTATTGCTCTTTACCAACGATGGCGACCTGGCTAAGAAACTCACTCACCCCAGCAACGAGATTCAGAAAGTTTATCACGTTTTGCTCGACAAGGGTGTTTCTCGTGCCGATATGGACCGTATTGCCGAAGGTTTCGACCTTGAAGACGGTTTTATCCAGGCTGATGAAATTATCTATCCTAATGCCGATTCTAAATCTGAAGTTGAAATAAGGATACATTCTGGCCGCAACCGTATTGTACGCCGTATTTTTGAGGCTCTCGGCTACGAGGTTAAGAAACTCGACCGCATAATGTTTGCAGGATTGAGCAAGAAAGGTATTCCCCGTGGTCAGTGGAGATTCCTCAACGACAACGAAATCGGCTTTTTGAATATGATTACAAACAATGCCGGTGATGATGAAAATCACACCGACGATGATTCGGAAGACTGATTTTTATCGAAACAAAGATGTTTGATAAAATTAAACAATACTTTTCATTAGTCCGGTTTGCGCACACGGTATTTTGTATGCCGTTTGCGTTAGCCGGATTTTTTTGGGCAATTAAATCTTGCGGCGGTTTCTCTTGGATATTGCTATTCCAAGTGGTCGGCTGTATGGTTTTTGCACGAAATGCAGCCATGGGATTCAACCGGTATTTAGACCGCGACGTTGACGCCCAGAACCCACGTACACAAAGCCGTGAAATTCCTGCCGGCAAAATATCTCCAAAGAGTGCGCTTATATTTGTAATAATCAATGCTTTGCTCTTTGTAGCCGTAACTTTTACAATCAACAGGCTGGTGTTCTTTCTGTCGCCAGTAGCCATTTTTGTAGTATTGTTTTATAGCTACACAAAACGCTTTACATCGCTGTGTCACTTTGTGTTAGGCTGTGGAATGGCACTTGCGCCGTTAGGTGCTTATCTAGCAGTTTGCGGTGAGTTTTCGTTGGTGGCAATTCTCTATTTTGTGCTTGTGCTGAGTTGGGGAGGAGGTTTTGATATAATCTACTCGTTGCAAGATGCTCAGTTTGATACCGAACAAAACCTTCATTCTGTGCCGCAAAGATTCGGCATTAAAAAATCTTTGACTTTGAGCATATTAGCACACTTGGTAACAACTGTTACTGTTTTGGCGCTCGGATATTTTCAAGATGGGGGAGTGTTTTTCGCAATTGGCGCAAGCATATTTTTGCTGCTGCTTGTACGTCAGCACACAATAGTGAAACCCGACGACCTTTCTAAGGTAAACATAGCATTTGGCACATTCAACGGTGTGGCGAGCATTATATTTGCTATTTTCAATATCTTAGACATATTATTGTAAAAATAATAAAAAAAAGATTATTTTTTTAATGGTATGTTTTGCAAAAAACGATAAAATGACTAATTTTGCAGCATAAACGCCACCGTAGCTCAGTTGGTTAGAGCGGTTGTTTCGTAAACAACAGGTCGCGAGTTCAACTCTCGCCAGTGGCTCAAATCATTACAGTTTTATTTTCTTTATCTCTTCATTGATACGGATTCCTGTGTATTCCGAAGCGAATTTGAAACCAGGGTATTCGTCGAAGAGTGCTATGTTTCTACAATTGGGCGGAAGCGGTGTATTATCGTACAATCCGCTTATTATCAATGTTTGCTTGTTGTGCTTTTGACAGCGGTTTATGATGTTTCCGGTGATTTTGCCCATCATCGATTGGCGGTCGAACGAACCTTCTCCCGTGATTACAAGGTCTGATTCGGATATCTTATTGTCAATTTCGATATTGTCGAGAATAAAGTCGGCACCAGAGATGATTTTAGCATTGAGAAACGCAGCCATGCCTCCGCCAATGCCTCCACCTGCGCCCGCGCCATCTATTTGCGTAAGGTCTACACCGAGGTCTTTATGTATTACGTTTGCGATATGATGAAACGCATCTTCCATATAATCAATATCCTGCGGTGTTGCTCCTTTTTGTGCAGCATAAACTTTGGTAGCACCCAAATCTCCCAAAAGCGGATTTTTAACATCCACAGCTGCAAAAAACTCTATGCCGGAGTATTTGTTTGAAGGAATTATATTGTTGATATTCAAAAAGTTTTGTGGAATTGGTTCTACTTCGTTGCCCTCTTTATCCAAAAACATAAATCCCAGAGCAGAAGCGCCACCCAAAAACAGGTCGTTGGTAGATGTTCCACCTATGCCAACCACTATTTTCTGAGGATGCCGCACTTCAATTACACGGCTTATGTCGAACCCCAGACCGTATGAACTATTTTGAAGAATATGCTTCTCTTGTGCAGCTAATTTGTTGATACTTAGAGTTAAAGCGGATTCTAAAACCGCAGTGTGAGTGTATATATTATAAAGGTATTTGCTTTGAATCTTGCGTTTAGCGGCATTAAAGCTAAGGAATTCCCATCGCGAAAAATTGTTGCGCCAACGTAGCGATTCAACAAAGCCATCGCCTCCATCCGAAACCTGAATCATCTCGGTTTCAGCATCGGGATGTAATTTTTTTATAGCATTTTCTATCATTTCCCCCAATTGTTTTGAAGAAAATGTGCCCTTCATCTTGTCACAGGCTATTAAAATCTTCATTGTTGTATTAAATAGGTAATTATAAATTGTTTTAATTTAACCGATTATGTATTTTTTAAATTAAATAATAAAAAAAACATCAAAATTATTTGTAGGTAATAAAATTGTTCGTACTTTTGCGGTGTCAAAAAACGACGGTCTCTAGCTCAGTTGGTAGAGCAACTGACTCTTAATCAGTGGGTCCAGGGTTCGACTCCCTGGAGACCGACGAAACCCGAAAATCAGCAATGATTCTCGGGTTTTTTGTTTTATCATATCTTCATCAACTTGTGAGTTTCTGTAGTTGTGCCGTTGCATATTTTGATTAGATAATATCCTGATTTCAAATCTTTTACATCAACATCTACTCCTTCGCCTGATTTAATCATTATACCTCCGAGGGTGAATATCGTCCATGTTGGATTTTCACTTGTACCTTTGATTGTGAGGCTGTTTTGAGCAGGATTAGGATATACCGAGATGGTGAAGTTCTTGTTCTCGAATTCATTGTTTACAGGTGTAGCTATGTTGGATTTCGGCACAGTATAGAGCCGAGGTTCAACAATTGTTGTTCCTACGTTTTCGCCGTATGGCGAGGCGGTGGCGAATACTGCCAGTTTCTTTTGGTCTGGCACACGTCCGTAACTTTGATTTTTGCCCAGTTTGGGATAGGTTATTTCGTCAATTTTTTCTGAAACTCCCTGAACCACTTGAATTAGCTGAATTTTTCCGCCTTTGTTGTTAAGTTTGAAGTTGGTATGGAACAAACCTTTGTCGCTTTCGCCGTCGGTAAAGAATACCACGCTTACTCCTACGTTTAGTTTTGTTAGCGATGGTTGGTTGTAAGGTATTGTATAATAGTTGTTTTCATAACCGATATATAATCCGGCTATGTCGATGGTATTGTTGCTGATATTTCTGATTTCGATATATGCAGGGTACTGATTGTACTCGTCGGCGATAATACCCGCGTTTTTGGTGCATACTTCGTTGATTACTATGCCTTTTGCTGATTCTAAACGAGTCTGCTGTCCTGGTGTAGCCACTTGCGACGCTATCCAGTTTTCGCCTTCGTTGTTGTCGGAGCCGTATGATTTTAGATATACCGAACCATTCTGAGGCATGGCAGGCCAAGTGCCGTTTCCAAACGAATAATTCACCCAATCTGTTTTAATGCCTTTTGGGTTGATAAGTTCGAGCTTGCCTTGTGTGTTTATTTTGCCCTCTGTAAACAATTGGTTGTTAGATGCTTGTACAGCTTTGTCGGAAACCACCACGTATCCGTTGCCAGGAATCACAGTGCCTGTTGCAAACTCGAAACTGATGTTGCCTTGAATCTTGTAACCGCTTATGTCGCAGCTGTTTTCCGAATTGTTGTAAAGTTCCACAAATTCTAAGTCGTTGGAAACTTTTATTTCGCAAATCTCCATCGGTTCCTCATTCTTGGTAATCAATGTGATTTCGGTTTCGTTCATGGGTGTGATTTCAAGAATATCAGTGTTGTATTCCTTAGTGTTTTCTCCCTCTTTTACAATCCATTTGTCGATAATTGTACCTTTGGGGAGCAATGCGCTAAGTTTCAGAGGAATACCTTTGAAATACGAGCATGATATGTCCTCTTTGTTCTCATATCCGTCAAAAACTATCTTGGCATTTTGGTTGTCGGTAGTAGCTTTTACGTTTACTAAGCCTTCAAGTCCAAAAACATCTATAATATGATTCCAAATTGCTATTCCCCTTCTTTCGTTCCAATATTTCAACTGATTAACCGATTTATCAAAGCTGCTTTGGTTGTTGTCTGGATAGTATTTTGCTGAATGATACTTCCATTCGTTGTAAACTATGTCGTGTATGCTGTCGGTAATACGGTTGAAATTCTTTTCGGAGAAAGTTTTTTGGATATGGTAGGCGAAACGTTGCAAAAACATATTCTTGTAGTTTTCGTTTTTGACCAGTCCCCTCATAAGTACTGTGCTCCAATATGAATTTCCGAGTGCGTTGTCGCTGTCAACAAACACGCGCTTGATTGAATTGTCGTTTGGACCTTTGCCGTATAGTCCTAATGAATATTCAGTTCCGAAGAGAATCCATCTCCATTTGCTGTTTTGTCCGTGGGTGCGCCAGTATTTGATATTGTTGTTTGGCCAATCCTCGTTGTCGATATATAGCTGTGCGATGATATAATCGGTATAGTTGTTTATGTCCATCTGGCTTGCTATGTTGTCGAATTCTTTTTGGTTTTGGAGAGACTTGTTAATTATATCATAGATCAAATTTTCGTATGCGGCGTTGTTCCCTTCGATAATTTCAGCATTGTTTTCCAGAAGGTCGATATCCTCGTCTTTCAGTCCGTAGTTTTCTTCGATGTAATGCTCGGAGATTTTTTCGCGTATGTTGTGCATTCCGAGATACTCTCCGTTGAGATAAACAGCGGCTGGCTGGAACTCTTGGATATCCACGTCCATGTATTTTGAGCAGAGCTGAGTGATAATTCCGTCGCGTATCATAATGTAGGCGAAATCGTTGCCGCCGTTGCGAAGCACTATTGATTTAAACTCGTCGATATCTTTGTTGGCAAAGAACTTATATTTGATTCTTTTTTCACCATACTCGTCCTTCCGTGCTATTATACGCAGGGATTTCATAGCGTTGGTGCGGCTGCATGAACCGAATATCTTTACTCCAGCATCCAACGAAACTGCCTGTTTGTGGTCTTTGTCGAAATATTCGAAATGTATAGGACGTTCCCAGTCTTGGTTCCAGTTGGCAGGATAGTCCATACAGTTGCCGGTTTTTCCTGCAGTACCTTGTACATAAATGCCCCTTGTATCGTTGAAAAAGTTGTCGGGTGCAGTTGCGAGCGATACAATAGGCAGGTCGCAGGGACGGTTTTTGATGAAATATGTGTTGGTAACGGCATCGCTAAGCTTGAGATCCGGATTTAATGCAGCCACACGCAGCACCTTGGTATTGCTGATTCTGAAAGTAAATGGATTGGGACTTGGGTTTGAAGCGGGAAGTGTGCCGTTGATTGAGTATCTTATTTCGGCGTCAGGGTCGTCGCAAGATATTGTTACATCGATGCTTGAGTTGAAAAATCCGCCTTTAATATCTACTTTTGGCGTCATGGTGCGGGCTTCTGAATTGGAGTTTTTGTCGTTGGGTGTAGGTTTTGCGAACACACCCCAAGTTCGTTCACCATCGGGGAATCTTCCTAACGACTGGTCGGGAAGCAAAGGCGGAACAACCACCTGGTCTACTATGTTGCCCGTTGCGTCGCTGAGAATTATGGTCTCGCCCTCTGCCGAAAGCTTGAAATTGGTGTTGACACCTGATGCCTCGCCGTTGCACAAAACCATCAAATATCCGTATGGCTCTAATTTGTAATTGTCTGGAAATTGCCATTTTTGTGGTTTCTGCGGATCGTCGGAAATGTAAAATCCGTGCATATAAGCGTATCCCGGTGTGGGATTGTATAATTCTATCCAGTCGCACTTGTGACCGAATACCTCAATGTCGTCGCTGTTGGTAGATACTTCGTTGATAACTACCTGTGAAAACGCGTTTTGTGCAGCAAATGCTAATCCTGCGCACAACAGTGCCTTACTCGTCAAATTCATACTCTATCAATTTTTATTAGGTGTGTTAGATAGTTTGTACTATATACTACACCACAAAGTTAATAAATTATTTTTAATAAAAATCGGGATTATTTTTCGACAAGATTTTGTCTTTAAAAAAGAGCGGAGAGAGGGGGATTCGAACCCCCGGTACCGGATTTACCAGTACGACAGTTTAGCAAA
This sequence comes from Bacteroidales bacterium, assembly GCA_017960885.1. Classification (GTDB taxonomy): domain Bacteria; phylum Bacteroidota; class Bacteroidia; order Bacteroidales; family UBA3824; genus UBA3824. The sequence continues at coordinate 20,034 of JAGCYI010000058.1, read as the reverse complement.
CTGTTGGTTTCAGCCACTCACCCATCTCTCCGGGGTTAAAACTGAATCTGCGTTTTTCGATTGCGGTGCAAAGGTAGGTATATTTTTCTTCTTTGCAAACTTTATCTCTCAAAAAAACATATTTTTTAAACATTTTTTTTTGATTATTTGTTATTGTTTTGGTTTTCAATTTTTTAAAACATATTCTAATTATAAGTTTTTTTTTATCATTACAAAAAAAATGTTTATTTTCGTTTCGGAAAATACTAACTATTATGGCTAAAAAATTTTTTGTAATATTCTTATTATCAACTATCTGTAATATCTGCTCCGCGCAGTTGGAAACATCTGTATGGTATTTTGGACGCAACTGCGGATTGGATTTCAAATCGCAAAATCCTACTATTCTTACCGATGGCGCTCTCGACAATTGGGAGGGTGTGGCTTGCTTCAGCGATAGTCTCGGACACCTTTTATTTTACACCGACGGTCAAACAATCTGGAACCGCGAGCACAATGTGATGGCAAATGGCGACGGACTTATCGGAAGTCACGGCAGCACCGAAAGCGCTATCATAGTGCCATGGCCCAAAAGCAACGGCAAGTATTATGTGTTTGTGGTAGATGAAAACGGCTTAGGTCCGCTGAGTTATTCTGTTGTGGATATGTCTTTGGACGATGGCAAGGGGGCTGTTACAAGTGAAAAAAACGTTATACTTGAAGACCTTGTTGTTGAGAAGGTTACGGCAATACGGCATTCCAACCAACAGGATTTTTGGGTGCTCACTCGCGTTACAGGTCACGACAACGACGAAATCCAAACTCCAAACACTTCTGGAACCGACGTTGTGGAATATCTCATCGACGAAAACGGATTGAACCTCGCTTCTCGTCAAGTATATCCGGTAGGTTATGTGGATTATTCAATTGCTAACTTTAAAAATGTTTCCTCACAACCTTTCGCAGTTGGTTATATGCGAGTTTCGCCAAATGGTCAGTATATTGCTTGCGCCACGTCGATCAATCTCGTATTTCCCGACGGTATTTATAGCATTATTGACTTATATAAATTCGATCCTTCTACGGGTGTCGTATCTCCCTATGCTGTAATCCGCGACTACGACAATCAGCTTTATGGTGTTGAGTTTTCAAACGACGAGTCTAAACTTTATTATTCTTCGGAAAGAGATATATTTCAAGTGGATCTATCTTTGAGCACCGTATCAGAAATAGAAGAATCCGCTATCAAGGTGGGAACATTTGACTACGAAAGTTTTGGCATTCCGCTGTTTCCTCCCGACTTGTATCGAGAGGATTTTGCCACCGACGAGGAGTATAAATTAGCCATTGAACAACAAACACCCTTTGCTGGTGCATTGCAACTTGCTATCAATGGCAAAATCTATGTTTCGCAAAACAACTGCGAATATCTTGGAGTTATAGAAAATCCGCGTGAAAGGGGAGGAGCGTGCGGATTCAACACCCGCGGTCAGTATCTCGGCGGCAAAATTGGTCAAATGGGTCTGCCAAACTTTATTCCTACATATTTCCTGCCTCCAAATTTCACTATATCAGATAATTGTGTTAACAAGAATGTGCATTTTGAATGTAATGACGAAAGGCCGATAGACTATTTTGAATGGGTTTTGGCAGATTCTGTCGGCACTACCATAGCCACAGGAAACAATCGTGAGTTTGATTATGCCCTGTCAAAAAGCGGCACCTATAGAATTACGCTCACCATACGTATAGGAGCTAATGAATCGTCGGAATACCGTTTCTTCAAGGTCTACGACCCTCCCTCAATCTCTTTGCCTGAAGACCAGACCATCTGTAAAGGCGAAGTGTACACAATTGTGCCTGATATTCCCGCAAATTGCGATTATGTATGGAGCAACGGCTGTACCGAAATGATAAATCCAATTAACGAATCTACGGTTGTTTCTATCGGGATAACTAACCAATATACAGGTTGTTACAATAGCGACGACATTCAGATTTCAGTAGTTGACCCAACCGAGTTTTCTTTTGGCGAGCCTCGTGAATTTTGCCAGGGTGACAGTGTGGAGGTAAACTGCCCTTTGAGCTTTGCCTACAACGAGTTTGTATATCTCGACAACTCATCGTCAGCGCTTTCACGATATTTCAAACAGGCTGGAGTCTACACCGCCCAACTCACCGACATGAACGGATGCAAGTTTACCAACTCTATCCAAATTACCGCCAACTCGCTGCCAGTTATTGATTTTAAAACCGACCAGGTGCTTTGCCGCGATTCGTTCAAGATTATAGATTGCAACGTTAAAAACGCCACCTATAAATGGTCAACTGGCGAAACCACGCAATCGGTAAAAGTGAGCGAAATTGGTTTTTACTCAGTTTCAGTAACCGACGCAAAAGGCTGTGCTTCAAAAGATTCTATCGAACTAGAGGAGTTTACCAAGCCAGAGTTTTCGCTTATTGCCGACACCACCATCTGCGACGACACTGAATTTTACCTTACATCCGAATGGCCCGATGCCACCGATTATATTTGGCAAAATGGTCAGCACGGCAAGGAAATTCTTGTGGAATCATCTGGCATATACAAACTTAGCATTATCAATATGTGCGGAGTTGCCACCGATTCTGTTGACATAACTGTTAGATATTGTGGCGATTTTGTCTTTCCGAATATCATTACTCCAAACGGTGACGGCATCAACGACTATTTCAAAATCAAGGGTTTAGAGTGGAGCAGTGGCTGGGAGATGTCGATATTTAACCGTGAAGGACGAATGGTTTTCCATTCTTCTGATTATAAAAACAATTGGAACGCACCCGATTTATCCGATGGCGTATATTTCTATATCATGGAAAAGCAAGGCAAACGCTACAAGGGAAACATCAGCGTGTTTCATAAATAGCTGATTATTTTACAACCAGCTGTTTTACAATTTCTTCGCAAGCGGCTTCGTTGATTCTGCGGATTATTTCGCTGCGTCGCGACATTATTTCGTTGCGTATTAGAGGCGATTTGAACTTTACCGTAAGCACACCCTGGCGTAAATCAATGTCCATAGTGTCGCGCGAAATCACACGGCCTACCACTTCGTCCCATTTTTGGAGCGCCCGTATCTCTCTGATTCGCACGTCAGCCCCAATTGCGTGCAGATATTGTCTTAGCACATTCGACAACGGTTTTGCATCATTCCTTTCCATACTGTGTAGTTTTTAATCGTCAATTTCGGGATCTATATCTATCGGTTCTGTTTGGACGGGTTTCATAACTGCTTTGACCTTCAAGGCGAGACCTATAATAAGGATGTCGTTTGCACGTGTATCGTTGCCCCGCCATTTGTCAAACTCGTATTTAAAACTTTGCATCTGTTCCGACATGCTTTCAGAAGAGTGTTTCATCAGCATCTGGCGGAAATAAATATCGCCGAACCTGTTTCCAGAACTGCCACCGCGCTGATTCACAAACCCATCGGTTTTGATATAAATCTTGTCGTCTTTTTCAAGCTCGATATTTTCAGAGGTGTAATTTTTCCTACGTCCAAATGATACGGCAAAGTTCATACGGTCGCCACGAAACTCGTGAACATCCACCTCGCGACGGTTGGTGCCGGGATACGATTTCCTAAGCAGACACATGCTGCCGTATGCGCCTGAGTACGACAATGAGCGCTCTTTTTGATTGATGATACATACTGTAAAGTTTACAGGGAAATCATCTTCGTGACGGTAAGAGTTGTTGTTTTCTGCCAGATGAGCGTACTTGCCGCGGAGCATATCGAGAATACGTCCTGCAGGAATTGTTGACAAATCTACCCTTTCGATAATCTCCGAAAGGAACACAACATTTAAGATGCCCATAATCAAGCCGTTGACACCCGATACACCGCTGTTTCCGCATGCTGCCAGCACATAATCGCCTTTGGAGGCAAACTTGTAGAAATCGCCACCGGCATTTTCAAAGGGTACATCAAGCACAAAATAATCTGGAAACAGCGATTTGATATACCCTCGTCCAGAAAATACGGTTTTCTGAACCACGGTCAAGTTTTTAAGCATCTCAATCATACGAAATTTCTGACTGTCAACCATGCCTTTGAGTTCAGATACCCGGCGCTCGGATTTTGAAATCTGGTTCTTGCCATTTTCCACACTCGAACTGAGTACTTTGATATCGTTCTCCGCCTCGTCTAATTTTTTTTGCCACTCGATGTTCAACTTGGTATTTTTTTGTCGTTGAATAATCAACAAAACTACCGACACAGCGAGTAATACAGAAAGAATAATTACAATATATATCATTAAATCAATAAGTTAAATTCATATTAATAAAAATTCCATTTATAATTTTCAAGTGCAAAAGTAACAAAAAAAATCGATTCACGTATAAAAAATTATTATTGCTTGATTATCAAGTACAAAGGAATTTTTAATGCATAAAAAATGTATTTTTTGTAAAAAAAAAGATATATCATTATGTTATTTCCAAAAAAATGTTTAACTTTCGGCACAATTTATCGTACCAAAAATAACTCCAAGGTATAGTTTTTTTGGTATGGATATTGTTTTTTTAAAAAATGAATATCACAATAGAATATTGATAGAGATGACTGGCAACAAAAAAATAGGTAATATATATAAGGTGTTTTTCAGGAGCACTGTATTGCTTATAGCATTACTGCTCTCGAAACCAAGTATATGCCAGACTAACAATAACGCAGTAATGAATGCGCAAATTGTTATGCTTTGTGCCAAGCATATTCAATGGAAAGCCTACAAACGTCCCCAAGAATTATCTATCACTGTAGTTGGCAAAGTATCTGACGAGTTTAACGCTCTCTCTGCTAATGCTGATGGCAAGTCGCTTAATGGTGTGCCTATCAGAGTTTACCGCAAAAACCTCAACGAACTTGTGCCTACAGATATCATTTTCGTTGGCAAATCTAACTACGACGAGTTGGAAGCTGTAAGCGAGTTTGCCAAAGACAACAAATGTCTTGTTTTTGCAGGAAAAGCTCCAAACACCAAATTCGCCGCTATCAATATACGTCTTGAATCTGCAAGCGGTGGTAGCACATACGATATCAATCCCGCTAACTTCAACGAAGACGCTGCACCCACTGATTCTCTGTGGATTTTCAGTGGTAGCAAGGAAGACCTTAAACATCGTTTCAAAGTTAACTACGACGAACTTCAAGCCCGTGAGAAACGTTTGCAAGACCTTGAGAAGAGCCTTAACGACCAGCAAGAGCAGCTGTTGGCGCAGAAAAACAAAAACCAACTTGTAAAACAGCAGAACTTGCGCATTGAGGCTCAGCTTAAAGAAAACTTGGAGGAGATCGAAGTTCAAAAGCGTAAGGCGTCTGCCCTGATGGCAGATGTGCGTCAAAAGGAACGTCAAATTGTTCTCACTGCTTCCGAAATCGAAAACTCTATGCGCGAAATCGAAAGCAAGCAGCGAGACATTGATTCTTCTAACTTGAAACTTAAAGAGATGGATATTGACCTTCAGCAAAAAGAGAAGGATATCAAGGACCAGATCGACAAAATTAAGGTTGAGGATACTAACATTGCCACTCAGGAACGCAACAGAACCTATCTGATTATATTTATCATCGTGGTTGTGATTCTGTTGGTAATTATTATCAAGAGCCTTATCAATAGCAAGCGAACCAACGCTGCATTGAACGTTAAAAACACCGAGCTTAAAAAACAGAAAAAAGAGATTGACCAGCAGGCGCACCAGCTTGAAAGCGTCAACAAGGAGTTGGAAAAACTTTCGATTGTGGCTGGTAAGACCCAGAACGCTATCCTCATTATGGATAGAAACGGTTATTTCGAATGGGTAAACGCCGGATTTACACGAATTTATGGTTACACCTTGCAGCTTTTGCGCAACGAACGCGACGAAAATATCGTGAACGTATCGGCAAACAAGAGTATCCGCAACATTCTGTTCAAATGTGTAAGCAACAAGCAGACTATTATTTTCGAATCCGACAGCGTTACCCGCAGCGGAAATATCATAAGCAGTCAAACCACTCTTACACCTATTCTCAATGAGGATAAGGAGGTGAGCAAGTTGGTGGCAATCTATACCGACATCAGCAAGCTCAAAGAGCAGGAGGCCGCTATCCGTAGTCAGAACGAGGAGCTTCTGCAGCAGAAAAATACACTCGAGGAACAGAAAAACCAGATTGAGGAGCAGAACCGACACATTAAGTCTAGTATCAACTATGCTCAGACTATCCAGAACACCATTCTGCCCGAAAAAAATCAAATCGACAAGTATTTCGACAACTTTATACTATTCAGTCCCAAAGACATAGTTTCGGGCGACTTCTATTGGTTTGCCGATGTCGACGACCAGGGACACAAATATCAGTTCATAGGCGATTTCGACTGTACGGGTCACGGTGTGCCGGGCGCATTCATGAGCCTTATCGGCAACCGTCTGCTCAACGAAATTGTAAACGTGAAGAAGCTCTATTCGCCTCGGGATATTATGGACAACCTCAACCTCGGCGTTATCAAGGCATTGAAACAAGAGCAAAGCGCCAACAACGACGGTATGGACACATGTCTTTGCCGTGTGGAGAAGAAACCCAACGGCGAATATTCGGTAGTATTCTGTGGCGCAAAACGTCCACTTTACTATCTCACCACTTCTGATACAGAGATTCAGCAACTTAAGGGCGACCGTAAATCAATCGGCGGTGTGCGCTCTAAACGAAACACTTCTGAATTTACTAATCAAGAACTTACACTCAAAAGCGGCGATATGATTTATCTCACAAGCGACGGTATTATCGACCAGAACGACAGCGAGCGTCATAGATTCGGTACTGAAAAATTCTTGGCGCTGCTTTACTCAATCAAAGACAAACCGATGGATTCTCAAGGCGGACTTATTCGCCAGAGCCTCGACGATTATAAAAAAGACGAAGAACAACGTGATGATATTTCAGTAATTGGAATAAAATTTAAATAGAGAATGCAGTCAAAGACAAACATATTAACCCTTGGCATAGCTCGCTTGATATTGATAGCGGTGGTGGTTATGTTGTGTGCCAATACAGTTTCGGCACAGCGATCCACTAAGTTGTCGCGTGAGCAGGTTAATGTATTTTGGCTAATGAACTTTGCCAAGTATGTAGAGTGGCCCAACGACACCGCTACCGAATATATTGTGGGTATGTTTGGAAACTCTTCTACTGAGTATCACCGCCTTAAGTCGATGCAAGCGTCGGGAGCTAATATCAACGGCAAAAAATTCAAGACCGTTAGATTTTCTAATGTATCTAAAATTGAATATTCCCACATTCTCTATGTAAACAGGCACGATTTGCAGTATCTCCGTGAAATTAACGACAAAATCGCAGGAAAACCCACGTTGCTTGTCACCGACAGCTGTTCTTCGGAAAATTCCGAACTCTTTATGGTGAACCTTGTGTTGCAAAGCCGTACAAACCAGTTCCAAGTTAACCTCGACAAGGCAAACAAAGTTAATTTGAAAATTAATCAGCGTGCCGTTGTGGAAGGTGGTACCCGTGTGGATGTGGAAAAAATCAACCAAGAGATGGAAGATCAGCTCATTAAAAAAGAGAAAGAGCTTCAAGATAAAGAGTGGGAACTTGACCAAAAGAAGGAAGAGATTTATCAGATGTCGATGAGCAACGACTTCCAAGAGGAAGAGAACTCACGAAAACAACAGCAGAACGAAGAGGTAAAGCGCGAGATAGAAAAGCAGTCGCACATGGCCGACAGCCTTATGAATTCAGCACAACGACTCCAATCAAAACTTGTGCGTGATAAAGCCGCCCTTGAAGAACAGTTAGCCGAAAAAGCTCAGAAAGAGGAACTTCATACTCAGTCTCTCCGCGAACTCAACGACGTGAAAGACAAAGTGCGTCAGCGTGAGAACAGTATCGAAGACCAAAAGAAAATTCTTGAAATGAAACAAGAAAAATCAAAACAGAATCAGAAACAGTTGAACCTTATAACTATTGGTATTGGTATTTTCTTGATTCTCTGTATAGTAGCTTTTATCAACAACTCTATCAATAAAAAACGCAATCGAGAACTCATTGCAGTTAACGACCGTATCGACTCACAGAAAGAGCATATCCGTTCTCAGAGCGAACAGTTGAAACTTATCAACAAGGAGCTTGAAAAACTCTCGATTGTGGCAAGCCAGACCGACAACGGTGTGGTTATTATGGACAATGTTGGCAATGTAGAATGGGTTAACCATGGTTTTGAGCAGTTAACAAAGATGAATATGAATGACTTGCGCAAAAACAAAACCACCACATTCACCTCGCTGTACAGTTCAAACGAAAACATCAACGATATTAAAGAAAAGTGTATCAATAATTGCGAACCCGTTATCTTTGAATGTCCTTTCCACACAGCTGAAGGCAAAGATATATGGATTCAGAGCACACTTACGCCAATTCTCAACGAAAGCAACCAGATTACACGTCTTGTAACAATCGATACCGACATCTCCAAAATCAAGGAACAGGAGCAATCGATTATCGCCCAAGGCAAGACACTTTCGTTGCAGCGTGACGAGCTTGCCCAGCAGAAGGAGTACATCTCTATGCAGCTCGAAAACATTAATACCAGTATCAAGTACGCTAAAACTATTCAGGATACTGTTATGCCTTTGGATGTGAACCTTTCAAAATATTTCAAGTATTTTGGAATCTTTGTTCCGTTGCAGACTATTAGTGGCGACTTCTACTGGTTTACCCGTGTGCCCGACAACGACCAGCTTACTTTCACCGCTGCCGTCGACTGCACAGGTCACGGTGTTCCTGGCGCGTTTATGAGCGTGATCGGAGCCCGTCTGCTATCTGAAATTATTGTGGAGCATCATATATATGATCCCAAAGATATTCTTACTCAGTTGAATATCAATCTTGTGAAGGCTCTGAAACAAGATGTCGGCGACGAAACCGCCGAAATCAACAACGACAGCATGGAGATTTGCCTCTGCTGTTTCAACCGTACTTCTGAAAAAGATTATGAGCTTACATTCTCAGGAGCACGTCGTCCGTTGTATGTTTACCGTGCCGACACTCAGGAATTTATAACCCTTAAGGGAGATTTAAAAACTATCGGCGGCATGAAGTCGAAACGCAACGCAGGTACAGATTTTACCGACCAGACACTTCTGCTGCACACCGACGACATCATCTATCACACCACCGACGGTTTTGTAGACCAGTACGACGCCGAAATGAAAAAGTACGGCAGCGAACGCTTTATTGAACTTTTGAAAACACATGCACATAGAGATTTAGCTATACAAAAAGAACTGATACTCAGCGAATTTGAACGACAAATCCAAAATTCTTCGCAAACCGACGACGTTACAGTGTTTGCAGTAAAACTGATTTAAATTATTTAGAACACAAATTAAACATCATGGCAATTAACAGTAGGGAAATATTCAACACAATGCTCGATAATGACATAGTCATTTCGTATATCGGTCCGTTCGACGGACAGATACTGTCGCTTCTGGCATCTAATATTGAAGATTCCCTTTGGGACGACCAGCACAGGGGCAAGACTTTTTTCAAGATTTTTATTGAATTGAGCCAAAATATTTATCTATACTCCAAAGAGAAGGGCAACGGCATTGATAAATCCGCTGGTGTGGGTCTTATGCTTATAAAAGAATACGCGGATCATTTCTCTTTTATTACCGGCAACTTGGTTGGCAAAAAAGAATACGACTTGCTTTCTGATAAGTGCAGCAAAATTTGCCAGAAAAACAAGGACGAACTCCGTGAGTTTAAACGTTATATGCGCGGTCAGCCCCGTACCGAGTTTGGCGGAGGCAATATTGGTTTGATACAAGTGTCAATATTGAGCGGTTATCCTCTTGACTATAAGTTTATTAAGATAGACGACGACAACTATTTCTACATACTTTGTGTTAGGATTGACAAATAGCGTCGCTCGATTTTATCTCTTCTAATTCGAGCCAGCGTGTCTCTTTCTCGTCTAACAGTGCGGTGACGGTTTCCATACGCATCGACAATTTGTTTATTTCATCTATATCGGTAGTTTCACCAGATAGCTTGCGCTCTATTTCTTGCTTTTCAGCGTTGAGCTTGTCTATTTCTGCACTTATTGTTTCATATTCTTGCGCGAGTTTAAAAGTAAAGTTCTTTTTACGTCTTTCGCGTTGATACGTATGCGTAGAGGCTTCTGATTCGACATTTGATTTTTCTTTCTCCTCGTCCTCTTTTTGCGTGATATATACCGTGTAGTTGCCAGGGAAGTTCCTTATTTTGCCATTCTCCTCAAACACAAACATAGTGTCGGCTACTTTGTCTAAAAAATACCTATCGTGCGACACCACCAACAGGCAACCCGCAAAGCACGACAGATAGTCTTCCAATACGTTGAGGGTGATAATGTCGAGATCGTTGGTAGGTTCGTCGAGTATTAGGAAATTAGGATTTTTGATAAGGACTGTCATCAGATATAGACGACGTTTTTCTCCACCGCTAAGTTTTTCTACAAGAGTGTAGTGCATCTTGGGTGGAAAAAGAAAATATTCGAGAAACTGAGATGCCGAAAGTTTTCGTCCGTCACCAAGAACAACCACCTCGGCAATGTCTTTAATGATATCTATAACCCTCTGATTTTCTTTGTATTCAATACCACGTTGACGATAATATCCAGGGACAACGGTTTCGCCAAACTCTGCTGTGCCTGAATCGGGTGATGTGCTTCCTGTGATAATGTCCAGCAAGGTTGATTTTCCACAGCCGTTGTGTCCGCAGATGCCGATCTTGTCGTTACGCTTAAACGAGTATGTGAAATTATCAATCAGCACCTTGTCGCCGTATCTCTTGCAGAGATTCTTTATTTCTAATATCTTGTTGCCGAGACGATTGGCTGTTCCAACAGCGAAGTCGATTTTTTTAGTCTCAATCTTTTGCGACGCCACCTCTTTTAGCTTGTAGAAGCTGTCGATGCGGTATTTAGCCTTTCCACCACGAGCCTTAGGCATACGTGAGATCCATTCCGACTCTTTGCGCAGAAGGTTTGCCGCCTTGTCGATATTGGCAGCGAGGTTTGCCATGCGCTCTTCGCGTTTCGATAGGTAATAACTGTAATTACCTGAATATGTGTATATTTTGTTATTGTCTATCTCAATGATATTATCGCACACATTGTCTAAGAAATAACGGTCGTGGGTAACCATCAGAAGCGTTGTACGTGTGGTTTTGAGATAGTTTTCGAGCCATTCGGTCATATCTGTGTCCAAATGGTTGGTGGGCTCGTCGAGAATAAGGAAGTCGGGCTGTTCAATAAGCGATTCGGCGAGTGCGATGCGTTTTTTCTGACCGCCTGAAAGCTTACCTATACTTATATCTAAATCATTGATTCTCAATTTACCAAGAATCTGTTTCATATCAGATTCGTATTTCCAAGCACCTGCGGCATCCATTTCTGCCTGAGCCTTTTCTATTATATTGTGGTCGCCATTAGCGAGAGCAGCCTCGTAATTTTGCAACACTTTCGACAGTTTGTTTTCGGATGAAAAAATCTGCTGCCTTACAGTAAGGTTGTCGTTGAGCACAGGGTCTTGGCGCAAGTATCCGATTTTCAGGTCGTTTTTAAAAACTACGCTACCACTGTCGGCGCTCTGATTGCGTGCAATAATGTCGAGCATAGTGCTTTTGCCTGCGCCGTTTTTTGCTATTATCGCTGTCTTTTGGTCTTTTCCTACCGAAAAGGTAATTGATTCGAACAACACTATGTCGCCGAATGATTTTGTGAGGTTCTCTACTTGTAAATATGTAATCATCTTTATTTATTTCTCAGGCAAAGATATATTGAAAAATTGAACCTGCAACAAAAAATTTAGCATAAAAAACTTGAACAATAACGAAAAAGTTGTAATTTTGTGGCTATAATTTTGACGTAAGGTCACAGGATAAGGCCGCGTCGGAAATGTTATATGTATGATTAAAAACGTTTTACTGTTTTTTAAAGGCTTTGCAATGGGGCTGGCAAATGTAATACCGGGCGTTTCTGGTGGTACAATTGCTTTGCTTACAGGCATTTTTGAAAGATTTATCAATGCTCTTAAATCGTTTGATTTGGAAGCGTTGAAATTATTATCCAAATTTAAATTCAAAGAATTTGCACAACATACTGATTTATTATTCCTTATAGTATTGTTCCTCGGCGAGGGCATTAGTATTCTCACCGGTGCCAAGCTGCTCGAATGGCTCTTCAAGAACTACGAAGTGCATGTATGGGCGTTTTTCTTTGGACTTATACTCGCCTCTGTATATTATGTTGGACGCATGGTAAAAAAGATAAACATCTGGAAAGTGCTGCTTGCGATAGCAGGAGCGGCAGTGGCGTTCGGCTTTTCGATAGTTAATCCCGCAACCGAAAACGACAATATTTTTTACCTGGTACTTTGTGGTGCAATAGCCATTTGCGATATGCTTTTACCTGGCATTTCGGGCTCGTTCACACTTATATTATTAGGCAACTACAAATTGATAGTGATCGACTCTGTTTCGCACCTCAATTTGGCTGTGCTCATACCTGTTGCAATTGGTGCTGTGATAGGATTCTTATCTTTTTCGCGTTTCTTGTCATGGCTTATGAAAACCTATGGCGACCAGACATTGGCAGTGCTCACAGGTTTTATATTCGGGTCACTTGTATTTATCTGGCCTTGGAAAAAACCCATCTACCTTATGCAAAACGGACACGAGGTGTTCAATTCGCATGGTGATGTTATTATTCAGGGATACGACAAATTCCTCCCTGAGTTTAACCAACAGACATTTGTCGCTATAGCATTTATGATTGCGGGAATGGCTTTGGTCTGCGTTATCGAAGAAATTTCTTCGCGCAAAGCAAAAGTAGCAGAAGTTGAATTAGAAAAAGAATAAATAACAGAATATAAACAATTTATAATATCTACAAAGTGGAAGTTGAAACTTTTAAAATGACAGCAACGACCTATGAAGGTCTGGAAGATGTGTTAGGACGCGAACTCATGCGTATGGGCGCAGAAGACGTTAACACAGAGCCGTGTACAGTAACTTTTACCGGCGACAAGTACCTGCTTTACGAAGCCAACTACGAGTTGCGTACAGCGTTGAAAATTTATAAAGAGATTCTTAACTTTACATTTGAAAGCAAAGAAGAGTTTTTCGAAAATATCAAATCATACCGTTGGAGCAAGATTCTTAACATCTATAAAAGTTTCAACCTCAGCATCTCGTCAAAAAATGAAATGATTGACGCCAGCTGTGAGCAGCAGGTAAAAAACATTATATGTGACTATTTCAATTTGAAATCTCACAAAACACCTCCTCACGATGTGCCGAATCCGGCTGTTGTAATCAACATTGTAGTTGAGGACAAGAACTGCTCGTTGCGTCTCGACAGCACTGGCGAACCTCTCTCAAAACGTGGTTACAGAGTTGCTGCAGGCATTGATCCGTTAGACGAGGTATACGCCGCTGGTCTTGTACAATTGGCAGGTTGGAAGGCTAACACCAATTTTATTGATCCTATGTGCGGAACAGGCACTCTCTTGATTGAGGCTGCTATGTTTGCTTACAATATTCCTGCACAGGTTTGCCGCGAAAACTTCGGATTCTTCACCTGGCGCGATTTCGACGCCGAAATGTGGAAAGACATCAAGAACGATGCTAAGATTAGAATCAAACACAACGGTGAGTTCGCCAATAAGATTATCGGTTACGACATTGCCGAAGCCGCTACAAAAGCAGCAGCACAAAACATCAAAAAGGCTATTCTCGACAAATATATCACAATCTACACTTCATCGATGAAGGATATCCAACTCCCCGACGGCAACAACACCGTTATTCTCGATCCTCCAGTGGTAGATCTTTACAAAAAAGAGGAGTCTAAAAATCTTTTTGCAAATATTTCACAATTTTTGAAACATAATATTAAGAACTCAAAAATGTGGTTGCATTCTGATTATAAGGAGTTTAGCAAAGCAGTTGGACTAAATCCTCAGAAAGAGCATAGCATTATCCGCAACGGAAAGGAATACATTTTGCAGTTATACTAAAAAAAATTGTAAAAAAATTATCTATGTATAATAGAAATTGCTTATATTTGTAACATAAAACAAATAGAGTAATCTTAAAGACAGCCTAATGAGAGAAGCGATACATAGCCTATTTGAAAAAGCAGTGAAAGGCAACGTTGTGTTGTCGTTCGAGGGTATTATTACATCCCAACTGTTGGACGATGTATTCGCAACTATCGAAGACAAGCTGAAAGCCGATAATGAGCAGCCTCGTGTTATTAAAAAGGTGTACAACATCTTGGTAGAGGCTCTTCAAAACTTGTTTCACCATCTTGAACCTCCTCCAGACGAATTCTTCAAAAATTCTGACATGAAGAAAGGAAGTCATTACGCATTTTTCTGTATGACGAAAGAGAATCCTGGAGTGTACCGCATTACCACTGGCAATTTCGTAAAAAATCTTACCGGTTATTTTCTCCGCGACCGTATTGAGCAGCTTAACTATCTTTCGCAAGATGAGTTGAAAGACCTGTACAAGATTGTGCTCAACAACGACGAATTTTCTGCCAAAGGTGGCGGAGGGCTTGGTTTTATTGAGATGGCAAGAAAATCTGGCAACAAATTTGGATTTGAATTGTTGAGGCAAAACAAGGATTATTCGTTTTTTGTTTTTGAGGTATTAATTTCATAAGTAAACAAAACTAAAATTAATTTATAACATGGATTCAATAGAAATAGAGGGAACACCAAAAACACCGTCGGTATCATTTGAGGCCGCTACGGGCAAATTAGTGATCAAGGGAAGATCTATTCCCGAAAACTCGATAGAGTTTTATAAGCCACTTGTAGACTGGATTGACAAGTATACATCAGAGGCTAAGGGCACTGTGGAAGTTAATATGCAGCTTGAGTATTTCAACACAAGTTCTTCTAAATGCATATTGGATGTATTCAAGAAGTTAGAAAACCTCCACAATAAGAGTGTAGCCGAAGTTGTAATCAATTGGTACTACGAAGAAGATGACGAGGATATGTTGGAAGCTGGCGAAGATTACCAGTCTATTCTCAAACTGCCGTTCAAGATGGTAGAAATTAGTTCTCCTGCTTAAGTTTTTGTTTGATTGAATTCATTTTCTATTGGATCCAAACACAAAAATGCTTGCAAACAAGGTTTATTGTTGGTAAACAATACTTGATTGCAAGCATTTTTATTTTTAATGTTTATCAGCCTCAATCCTTACATAAAAACATAACTACAGGCAGATGGTCGCTGTAACCGTTGAGCCATTCGCCACCAGCCGAAGTACGTTTTGGCGTTCCTTTATATCTTCCTTGCTGATTTATAAGGTAATCAAACTTTACTATTTGGCTTTGACAGTATGTCAGCAGCCTTTTGTCGTGAGCCACAGCCTTGGTGACCGTTTTTTTATTGTTTTTCTTGATAACTTCGGTGTGTGGCTTGTCTAAAAGGTTTTCTGAAATGATTATCTGGTCAAAAAGGTTCCACGCACCTCGGTAATGATGCGTACCTATTCCCGAAAACAGAATGTCCCACCATGGATTATATAGTCCGAATGGTTCTACTGATTCGATATTGCGTCTGCCGCCGAGAACTTCGCTCATACTCTTGTCGTGTGGGTCGTCGTTCATGTCGCCCATAATAAACACCTTGATATTTGGGTTGATTTTTTGCAGCGAATCTTTTACTATTTTCACTTGTTTAGCGCCAAGTTCGCGGTAATATCCAGAACTGTAGCGACTTGGTAAGTGACATACAATCACTGCGGCATCTTCGCCTACAAGATCTCCTCTAACTGTGAGAAATCCTCGTGTAGCTTTGTTTTTGTCGGAATCGTTTTCGTAAACGTAAGGCACTAATTTGTAGTCTGTTGGCTTAAACATCGAAGGATTGTACAACAATGCGCAATCTATACCGCGCTTGTCGGGACCCTCTTCGTGAATAAACTGTATTCCTCTATCTTTCAGCGGTTTTTGAGCTATAAGGTCGGTCAATACGTTCCTGTTTTCTATCTCGCTTAGTCCTATAAATGCGCATCCTTCAGGCACTTGGCTGGTGCCCATATCTGCAAGTGCTTGCGACATATTGTTAAGTTTGCCAAAATACTTTTCACTGTTCCACTTATACGATCCGTCTGGTAAAAACTGGTTGTCGTTTTTGCCCACGTCGTGAATAGTGTCGAAAAAATTCTCTTGGTTGTAGAAACCTATAGCTATCTTTGAATGTTGTTGCGCAAAGCAGGTTGTACATGCAAGTACAATAAATGCAGATAGGAAAACTATTTTATTCATATAATCTTTTGTTTATTCTTTTCCGTCTTTTAAGTTGATAAGGAATACGCCGTTGGCACCTTGACATCCATAAATAGCCGCAGTACCATCTTTCAAAAGCGAAATCTCCTTGATATCGCAAGTTGAAATATAGTCAATAGCATCAACTTTATTGCCGTCAACCACGTATGTGGCACAGTTTGAACCATATACAGAGTTAGGTCCACGTACTATTATGCAGCCATTCGATGTAACTTGTATTCCATTAAACTTGGCTTTGATCAACTCGTAAATATCAATATAGTTGCAATAATTGTTGCCACGCTCCACATACTCTATAGCCTGAGTTTTTTTGGAAGAAGATAGGTAACCGTAACCAATTGCCATATCAACATTGTTTTCACTGGCGATGAAATTTAGTTTGACAGTAATAGTGTCAGATGTAGACCTGCAGATACGACGTCGGGTAGCGTCGAATGCCTTAGCCTTAAATAAAAGACGATCTTTGGGCTTACATGCTATTGTAAACCTTCCGAGCGAATCAGTCATGGTGGCAGCAAGTGATTTCTTGGCTGTAACTGTTATGCCAGATACAGGTAAATCGTTAAGTATAGTTGCCGAGCCTGTTATAATTCTGGTTTCTTGTGAACTTGCAGGTAGACAACAGCACATTAGAAATAAGATTATTAATGTTCTTAAAGCTTTCATATTTTTATCCATTTTAGTTAGACGTTTTGATGTTAATAATGATACATGCATTGTGTGTATTTTTTTCTTTTGTTTCGTACTTGTTTGACTTAAAAATGCACTTTTGGTTTAATTTTTTTGCAAAATTATTTGTTTTTCTCATTTTTTCTGTTTTAATTTGCGGCATAAATAAAGACAAAAATGAAGTTATTCAATATGACATACGGCAATTGGTGGTGGCGCTTACGGAACTTAAATTCGTGAGTGGTACACCTTATATATATAAAGATATTGAAAAAGGCTTGTCGGAGACTCACGACAAGCCTTTTTTGTTGGAAAGTATCCAAGTTTACAAATGAAATTAATTAAACACAAAATAAAATGAGCAAATATTCAATTGACCCAAATGGTTATTACGGCGAATTCGGCGGGGCGTTTGTTCCCGAGATTCTTAGAAAAAACGTCGTAGAACTCAAAGAAAACTATCTGCAAATTATTGAAAACGAGGAGTTTAAAAAGGATTTTCAGAAACTATTGAAAGATTATGTAGGTCGCCCCACGCCGCTCTATTTCGCCAAACGCCTAAGCGAGAAATACGGTACCAACATCTTTCTCAAACGCGAAGACCTCTGCCATACGGGTGCGCACAAATTAAACAACGCACTTGGTCAGATTCTCCTCGCTCGCAAACTTGGTAAAACCCGTATTGTAGCAGAAACAGGAGCAGGTCAGCACGGCGTTGCCACTGCCACAGTTTGCGCCCTTATGAATATGGAGTGCGTGGTGTATATGGGTGAAACGGATGTTAAGCGTCAGTTTCTCAACGTACAGCGTATGAGGATGTTGGGCGCAAAGGTTGTTCCCGTAATGTCGGGCAACCGCACTCTCAAAGACGGCACTAACGAGGCTATCCGCGATTGGTGCTGTAATCCCAAAAACACACATTATATTATAGGTTCGGTTGTAGGTCCCGACCCGTATCCCGATATGGTTGCACGTTTCCAATCTGTTATTAGCGAGGAGATTAAATATCAGTTGCAGGAGCAGACAGGTCGCAACTATCCCGACAAACTGCTGGCTTGCATAGGCGGCGGCAGCAATGCGGCAGGTACTTTTTATCACTATATCGACGATGAGCGAGTTAAGTTTTACGCAGCAGAGGCAGCGGGACTTGGTCTCGACGACCCTGAAAAATCGGCAGCCACTATCCATCTTGGCAAAAAGGGTGTTTTGCACGGAAGTCTTTCGCTCGTGATGATGACAGATGACGGTCAGATTGTAGAACCCTACTCAATTTCTGCTGGTCTCGATTATCCCGGTGTAGGACCTATGCACGCATTTTTTGCTAAATGCGGTCGCACCAAGGTGCTTGCCGTTACCGATGCCGAGGCTATGCAGGCAGCGATGGAACTCACTAAGTTAGAAGGTATTATCCCCGCCATTGAGAGCGCACACGCATTGGCTATGCTCCCGAAAATCAATTTCGTAAAGGATGAGAACGTAGTAATCACTGTCTCAGGCCGTGGCGATAAGGATATGAACACATATGTTAAATATTTTAATATGGAGGAATAAGAAATGTTCAGTTACAAAACTAATTCAAAAACAATTCTGAGCGACATCTATACGCCCGTGAGCGCATATCTTCGTCTCAGAGATTCGGGTGTGCAAAGCGCACTTATGGAGTCAAACGACTATCATTCAAAAGAAAATTCACGCTCTTTTATAGGCATTTATCCCTTAGCAAGCGTGGCTATCAATCACGGCAAGGCAATCTTTAAATATCCCGACGAAAGCGTTGTTACTAAGGAGATTACAAAAAATTATAGAGTAGAGCACGCCTTGAAAGAGTTTTTGAGCAACTTCAAGGTGGAGGGCGAAAACTCAAAATATTGCGGTCTTTATGGATATACGGCTTTTAATGCTGTAAGATATTTTGAAAATATCCCCGTAGAGGATACCACAATGAAAGAAAACGATGCTCCCGATATGCTCTATGTGCTGTTTCGCACTGTATTGGTTTTCAATCATTATCAATCGGAACTCACCATTGTGGATATGTCAGAAGATGGCGAAAACAAGGTGCACGAGGTAGAAAAACTTCTTTCGAAGGCAGGTGTGCGCAACGATGGTTTTAATGCTACTGGCGAAACCACATCGCCCATTACCGACGAACAGCACAAGGACAATATCCGCAAGGGTATTGCTCACTGCAAACGTGGAGATGTTTTTCAAATAGTAATATCGCGCAGATTTATACAGCATTACACCGGCGACGACTTTAAACTCTATCGCGCTTTACGTTCGATTAATCCTTCGCCTTATCTGTTTTACTTTGATTTTGGAGGGTTTAGAATTTTTGGTTCGTCGCCTGAAACTCACTGCCGCATCGAAAACGGAAAGGCTTACATCGACCCCATTGCCGGAACTACCAAACGCACTGGCAATCAAGAAGAAGACCTCAAAAATGCCGAATATCTTCGTCGCGACCCTAAAGAAAATGCAGAGCACGTGATGCTTGTAGACCTTGCGCGCAACGACCTCAACCGCAACTGCGACAATGTTAAGGTAGATTTTTACAAGGATATGCAGTTTTATTCGCACGTTATCCACTTGGTGAGCCGTGTAAGCGGAGATTTGCGTCCTAATGCCGACACTATCAAAACCTTTATCGACACATTTCCTGCCGGTACTCTCAGTGGTGCGCCCAAGGTTCGCGCTATGCAGTTAATTTCTGAAATTGAGCCTCATAGCCGTGGTATATACGGTGGTTGCATCGGATTTTTGGGTCTCAATGGCGAACTTAATCAGGCTATAACAATCCGCACTTTTGTGGCTCGAAACAACGAACTTTGGTTTCAGGCTGGCGGCGGAATCGTTGCCAAATCCGACCCTGAATACGAACTTCAAGAGGTTAACAACAAACTCGGTGCATTACGTAAGGCAGTAGTATCTGCTCAAAACATTTAATTATTTGAAAATGAAAACGATAATAATAGACAATTACGATTCTT
>JAGCYI010000006.1 GCA_017960885.1 Bacteroidales bacterium | reverse complement strand
TTTTTGCCTATGAATTTTGCAAAACCTTGACGGTCAAAACTTTTTGGAACAAAATATCCCGAAATCATAAAAAACAGTCCCATAAAAAATGCCGCATTAGTATTCAAAAAATGCCACATATAGGGTAAACTTTCGTCGGGGTTTGAGGGATGAAACGGCCAGCCTTCTCCACCCACAAAGGGTATCATAGCGTGGTGTGCAATTACCAAAACTGTTAATGCAACTTTCAGATTGTCAAGATAATAACTGCGCGTGGCAGTAGTCGATGGTGTATTCATATTCTTCTTTTTTTATTGTTTAATTTTGGGCAAAGATAATAAAAAAAAATCAGCCGCAAAAGATTTATCTCCTTTGCGGCTGATTATTTTATTGTGCATTATGAATTATGCATTATGCATTATGCATTATGCATTATTCCACCGTTACCACGGTCTTTTTCAAATCCTTATCTCTTGACGAATTGCCGTAGTAGATTTCGTAATCGCCGGGTTTGGTGCGCAGATTGTAGATATGCGGATCAAAGAACTCAAACTCTTTGGGTGTGAGAGTGATTTCAGCGGTTTTCTGTTCGCCAGGTTTGAGGTCTACACGGGCAAATCCACGGAGCGAAATGCGGGGACCGTCGCTGTCTTGAAGGTCTTTGATGTAAACCTGAACTATCTCAGTACCAGCCACATTGCCAGCGTTTTTTACGGGAACGCTAACGATGAAGTTTTTACCGCTTTTTGAAACCTTGCCGTTGCCGATTTCAAACTTGGTGTAACTCAATCCATAACCGAATGCAAACAGCGGGTCGTTGAAATATCGGTAGGTGCGTCCTTTCATACTGTAATCCTCAAAATCAGGCAGTTGCGACGAATTTTTGTAGAATGTTACGGGGAGTTTTCCGCCGGGATTGTAGTCGCCAAAAAGAACATCTGCAATGGCTGTGCCGCCTTCCTGACCTGCGTACCAAGCCTGAACGATGGCTTCGCAGTTTTTGGTTTCGGGTTCGAGCGCAATGGCTGAGCCTGAGCAGTTTACAAAAATAACAGTTTTGCCAGCATCTTTGAGTGCTTTGAGAAAATCGCGTTGAACTTTGGGAAGTTCGATGTGTGTGCGGTCGCCGCCTTTGAATCCGTCGATGTTAACGGGCATTTCCTCGCCTTCGAGTTGGGGCGAAATTCCACCTACAAATATCACCTTGTTGATGCCTTTGAGGTTGGCAATTATTGATTGATAGTCGATTAGCGATTCTTTGGCTATCTCAATTTTGATGTTGGCGTTCCAAGTTTTTACGTGGGCAAAACGGATTTCGATGTCGAATTTTTCGCCCGATTTTGCATTCAAAACAGTGGTGGTAGGAGTGGTGCGCCAAGAGTGAACGTTCTGTTTTTGTTCGCCGTTTACAAACACCTGAAAATCACCGCATCCTTCAACATTGAGAACATATTCTCCTGCGTTTTTGGGTGCAAAAACTGTGGTGTATTTTGCCGAAAAATCTTCGATCTTTACATTGGGAGCAAACACGTGCATTCCCGCTGTGGTAACGTTTACAGGATTGATGTAATACTCTGTGGTAACGGGTTTTCCCTCTCTTTTAATGTTGTTCCAGAATGTGCCTTTCATACCTTTTTTGCCGTCGGCGGTACATTCGGTGGCAATGCGGTTGTCGAGCACTTTTTCGTAAGTGAGGTCGCAGCCGGGCAGGTAGACGATGTTTTTCTGTTTGGCTTTGATGCCGTCGAGAATGTTGACAGTGCTGTTGGGCATACCGTTGTAGTTGCCCCACATCATAGGAGTGTTGGCGGCGTTGGGACCAATTACTGCTATTTTTTCAGCGTTCTTTTTCAATGGCAGAACGTTGTTGTTATTTTGCAGTAATACAATTGATTGGCGTGCCATTTCCAATGAAATTTTGCGGTGTTCCTGACACGAAAGTTTCGATGCCGGAATCTTGCTCCATTCCACAAGGTCGGGATTGTCCATTTCGCCAAGGTCAAAACGGCCTTCCAACAGTCTGAGTACGTGTTTGTTAACTTCTGCTTCGGTTAATAAACCTTGCTTAACTGCCTCAGGAACAGATTTGTACACATAGTTGAAACCACATTCCACATCTGTACCCGACACAACGCCTTTTTGTGCGGCGTGAACCACGTCAGACGATGTCTTGTGATTTTCCCAAAAATCTGAAACAGCACCGCAGTCGCTCACTACCAAGTATTTGAATCCCCAGTCTTCGCGTAGAATCTGTTGCAAAAGGCGGGTGTTGGCACAGCAGGGCTCATCGTCTAAACGTTGGTAGGCGCACATTACCTCGCGCACATTTGCCTCAGTAACAAGGGTTTTGAATGCGGGCATATAGGTTTCCCAAAAATCTCTTGCCGAAACGTCGGTAAGGTTGGCTGTGTGGCGGCTCCATTCGGGACCAGAGTGCACTGCATAGTGCTTGGCGCACGCCCAAAGTTTTCTATATTTCGATGATTCAGGACCTTGCAGACCGCGTACCACTTGTTTGCCCATTACAGAAGTGAGGTAAGGATCTTCGCCGTAAGTCTCCTGACCACGTCCCCAGCGAGGGTCGCGGAAAATGTTAACATTGGGAGTCCAAACCGAAAGGCTGTGGAATTTTTCGTCCTCGCCGCCGTTGAGCATACGCTTGTTGTATTGCGCACGCATTTCGGTGCTTGCCGCGTCAAAAACATTGTACAAAAGTTCGGGGTTGAAACTCGACGCCATAGCCACAGGTTCGGGAAAAACCGTTACGCCTGTCATATTGGCAGCGCCGTGCAGAGCCTCGCTCCACCAGAAGAATTTTTTGATTCCGAGGCGCGGAATAGCGGGACTTTCGTCGAGCATAAGCATAGCCTTTTCTTCGAGAGTAAGGCGGCTGCAAAGGTCCTCAGCGCGTTCTTTTGCGCTCAGGTTTGGATTTTGGTAGGGATACTGTTGCGCTGTTGCCACACCAATACCCAAAGCCAAAATTGCAGTAAGTGATAGAATTTGTCTTTTCATCTTGTTATTAATAATGTGTGAGATTATTTGGCAAAAATATAAAATTTTTGTTTTGCACAAAGAGGGGAGGGAATTTTCAACAAAACCAAATTATTATCGGGCGAAAAACGCATTTTTTTTGCAGTTTTCGCCCGAATTGGGATTAAGTTGTTGATAATCATAAATAAAAAAAAGAGACGCATCATCACTGCGTCTCTTTCTTTAATATATTTAGGAATTAAAATTCTAGTACATTCCACCCATTCCCGGGTTGGGCATTGCGGGAGCGGCGGGTTTGTCTTCTTTCTTTTCGGCAATTACGCACTCGGTGGTGAGGAGTGTGCCGGCTACCGATGCTGCATTTTCGATGGCTACACGGGCAACTTTGGTCGGGTCGATTACACCTGCTTTTTTGAGGTCTTCGTATTTGCCAAGGAATGCGTTGTAACCAAATGATCCTTTGCCGTCTTTTACGTTTTGAACCACTACCGAACCTTCTTCGCCGGCGTTTTCAACTATCTGACGCAAGGGCTCTTCCAATGCGCGTTTGATGATCGCGATACCAGTGTTTTGGTCTTCGTTGTCGCCTTTGAGGTCTTTAAGAGCCTCGATAGCGCGGATGTAACTTACGCCGCCGCCAGGAACGATACCTTCTTCAACGGCTGCACGTGTGGCGCTGAGAGCGTCTTCTACGCGGTCTTTCTTCTCTTTCATTTCTACCTCAGATGCTGCTCCAACGTGGATAACTGCTACGCCGCCAGCGAGTTTTGCAAGACGTTCGTGAAGTTTTTCTTTGTCGTAATCAGAGGTAGATTTTTCGATCTGAGCCTTGATTTGAGCCACGCGGTCTTTGATGGCTTGTTTGTCGCCAGTGCCGTTGACGATGGTGGTGTTTTCTTTGTTGATAACCACTTTGTCGCACGAACCGAGCATATCGATGGTAGCGTTTTCGAGTTTGAGACCAGTTTCTTTGGTGATAACTGTGCCGCCTGTGAGGATAGCAATGTCTTGGAGCATCTCTTTTCTGCGGTCGCCAAATCCAGGAGCCTTAACTGCTGCCACTTTGAACGAAGGATTGCGCAAACGGTTAACAACCAATGTTGCGAGAGCCTCGTCGGTAACGTCCTCAGCAATGATGATGAGTGCGTGTCCCTGAGTAACAACGGGTTCGAGGATAGGCATAAGGTCTTTCATCATCGAGATTTTTTCGTCGTGGATGAGGATGTATGGTTTCTCGTATACGCCTTCCATTTTCTCTGAGTCGGTGATGAAGTAGGGCGAGATGTATCCGCGGTCGAACTGCATACCTTCTACCACGTCGACAGAAGTTTCGGCAACTTTTGCCTCTTCGATTGTGATAACGCCTTCTTTTTTAACCTTTGCCATAGCGTCGGCGATGAGTTTGCCGATTTCAGCGTCGTTGTTGGCAGAGATGCGTGCAACAGCCTCGATTTTAGAGTTGTCGTCGCCAACTTCCTCAGAGTTTGCTTTGAGGTTTTCTACCACTTTGGCCACAGCCTTGTCGATACCGCGTTTGAGGTCGGTGGGGTTAGCACCTGCTGTAACGTTCTTTAAGCCAACGCCAACGATAGCCTGAGCAAGAACAGTGGCGGTAGTTGTGCCGTCGCCTGCGAGGTCGTTGGTTTTAGATGCGACTTCTTTTACAAGTTGAGCGCCCATATTCATAAAGGGGTCGTCGAGTTCGATCTCTTTTGCCACTGTAACACCGTCTTTGGTGATTTGGGGAGCACCGAATTTCTTTTCGATTACCACGTTGCGGCCTTTGGGTCCGAGGGTGGTTTTTACTGCGTTAGCAAGTTCGTCAACACCTTTTTTCAAAAGGTCTCTTGCTTCGATATTGTATTTTATTTCTTTTGCCATAATAGATTAAAATTTACTTGATTAAACAATAGCCAAAACGTCTGATTGGTTCATAATGAGGTACTCTTCGCCGTCGAGTTCGATTTTTGTACCTGCGTATTTGCCGTAGAGTACGATGTCGCCGGCTTTGAGTTCCATAGCCTCGTCTTTTGTACCGTTGCCTACTGCTACAATTTCGCCGCGCTGCGGTTTCTCTTTTGCCGAATCGGGAATGTAAATTCCTGATTTTGTTTTGTTTTCGGCTTCCTGCACTTTAACTACTACTCTCGTGCCGAGGGGTTTAATGTTTAATGCCATTTTATAT
>JAGCYI010000057.1 GCA_017960885.1 Bacteroidales bacterium | reverse complement strand
TCAGGAAGATTGCCGATGTCGTTCCCGGTTGACTATTTCGACGTTCCCGGTGCCAAAAACTTCCCCTACGACTTTGAGGCAAACGGCCGCTCGATGTTCGGCACTCACGACGACAACCAAAACACTGAAAACTTCGACTACACCAACTATTTTGAGGATATTTTCGTTGGCTACCGCTACTACAACACATTCGGCAAAAAGACCTCTTTCCCGTTTGGTTACGGACTTTCGTACAGCGAGTTTGAGTTCTCAGATGTAAAAGTTCAAACAGCCGGAGGAGATTTCCAAATTTCGTTAAACGTAAAGAACACAGGTAGTTGCGAAGGTAAAACCGTTGTGGAACTTTATGCAAAATATCCCGAATCAGGTCAATCATCGCCCAAGTACGAGTTGAAAGCATTTGCCAAAACCAACTCGCTTATGCCAGGCGAATCTCAGCCGGTGGTTCTCACAGTTAACTCTGCCGATTTGGCATATTTCGACGCAGCACAAAATCAATGGACTGCCCCTGCCGGTGAATACACATTCTTCATTGGCAAATCTGCCGAAGAGATTGTTACAGAAGTTAAATCTCAATTGCTCACACCTTATGAAAGCAAGGTTAACAACGTAATGAATCCCAAAGAGGAGATTGAGGTAATGAAGTAAGACTCAAACAACTGATATACAGAGGGATTGTGAATTAATTCGCAATCCCTTTGTTATTTAATTCCGATAATAAATAACTATAAATATAATCAGGACTTTGCAAATAGAGACCTGTTTTAGTGTCAACAAGTTTTTGATAGATGTTAGATGTATAAACCTTATCAAATGCCTCTAAATCAGATAGTTTATACTCATCTACAAGATAAGAGACCATTGTTTCCACGTCACAGTTAAAGATAAATTGTAATTGATTTTTGGTTAGTTTCATAGCCGTTTTAAATTTAAAAGTGCCTTTTCTGTTCCAAAAAAATACTGATTATTTAGTTTGCGGTATTCAAGTTCAGAAACCAATTGATCTAATGTAATGATTTTCTGCATATAAAGATTAAGTTGGTACACAACACCATCATCAGCCACAGGACCAACCACAATGTCGTAAATGTGAACTTTTTTACCTCGCGACTTACGATTTTTAAGAATAAACTCTGCCCAATCACGGTTTGGAGAGTTAAAAATCAACACATTTAAATCTTTGTTTTTCAGAGCATTATCATCAAACTCATAAACTTGGACAACAGGTTGTCCACAAGATTCAAACTCACATCTACGCACAGCCATTTCGCGAGCCTGCGAAAGAATACTCGTTAAATAAAAACCCTGTCCAAAATCCTTATTTGGACGGCTTTTAGACAAATCTATTTCAGAAAAATCAATATTTGTTCCGTGAAATAGTTTCATTCTAATGTTCCTCCGTGACGTTTGCAATAATTTTTTAAATCATCTATGGCATCATCGAGCGAAAGTTGGTGTTCGGCTTCGTAGCATTTGTCTAAAAAATATAAGCCCTTATACTCTTTCAAGTACTTATAAGCCAAATATGCCGACATTCCAAACATTTTGCCAAACTCAACAATACACATATTTAAATATCGAATCTTGTTCATTGCCATAAATATTTACGATTACAAATATACAAAAAACCGCAAGCCAAACAACATCTGACTTGCGGTTTTTTTATTCCTAAAAATCATCTACACAAAAAACAGCACCATCAATTCCGCTATCAACACACGGAAAAACATTGTGAGCGGATAAACGGTGGCGTAGCCTACTGCGGGGGCGTCTTTGGAGGTGAGGCCGTTGGCGTAGGCAAGCGCGGGCGGGTCGGTGTAACTGCCTGCTATTACACCCGTTAAGGTAAAGTAATTGACTTTGCAGAATTTATAGCCAACTATGCCCATTATCAAAAGCGGTAAGAAGGTGATTATAAAGCCGTATCCTACCCAAGAATAACCGCCGTTGACGATAGTGTCCCAAAATCCGTTTCCTGCATTGAGACCCACACAGGCAAGGAAGAGTGAAATACCTATTTCGCTAAGCATCAAGTTAGCACTCTGAGTGGTGTAAGTAATTAATTTCCATTTATATCCAAACTTGGCAATAAGTATCGAGATAATCAGCGGACCACCTGCCAAACCAAGTTTAAACGGTTGTGGAACGCCCGGAATAGCAACTGGAATGCTGCCGAGAATTACACCGATGGCAATGCCGATAAAAATGGTGATAAGGTTTGGTTGGTTGAGGCGTTTTACCGAGTTGCCAAGCACTTTTTCAACGCTTGCGATGTTGATGTCGGTACCAACGACGTTAACTTGGTCGCCAATTTGGAGCACAAGTTCCTCAGATGCCACAAGGTCAACGCCCGAACGGTTTACGCGTGTGATATTGCATCCATAAAGTTTGCGCAACTGCAACGAACCGAGGCGTTTGCCGTTTACCTCTTCTTTTGTTACCAAAATTCTACTACTGATAAACGAACTGTTAGCCAACACCCACTGTTTGCGCTGTAAATCAATGGCTTTACCAATAAAAGCGGTAATAGTGTCAATGTCGGTAGGATTGGCAATTACAAATATCTTGTCGTTTTCTTTAAGCACGGTTTCCGAAGTGGCAAGGCTTATTTGGTTGGTTTCGTTGTCCCAATGGCGCGAAACTATAAAATGACGATCGGGGAAAAGTTTTACAAGTTCTTTGATAGTTTTTCCAAAAACCGAAGGATTAAGAACCTGCATAGAGATACCTGTGGCAGACTTTTGAGCGTCTTTGGCGAGAGTTTCAATCTGCTCGTTCTCCTTTTTAAAATCCACTTTGAAAAGCACTTTTACAACTATCATCGTAAGGATTATGCCAATTACGCCGAGGGGATAAGCCACAGCGTAACCCATTGCCATAGTGGAATTTACATCGCCAGTCATCTCTTTAAAAGCCTGTTGAGCAGCACCAAGACCCGGAGTGTTGGTAACCGCACCCGACATAATGCCCACCATAGTAGGAATGTCGATGCCGGTGGCAAAACCGATAATCAGAGCGGTGATAGCGCCTAAGAGCACCACACCCACTGCGAGAAGGTTGAGAGTCATTCCGCCTTTCTTAAACGACGAGAAAAAACTCGGTCCAACCTGCATACCGATGGCATATACAAATAGGATAAGTCCGAAATCGCGTAAAAAGTCAAGTAGTTTTGGCTCGATTTTTAAACCGAGGTGTCCGCAAATAATGCCCACAAACAAAATAAACGTGGCTCCGAGCGAAATACCTTTGATTTTGATTTTACCGAAAAGAATGCCCGCCGAAACTATCACGGCAAGCAAAAGTATGGAGTGTCCCACACTTGTACCTGATATTAATTCGTTAATCCAATTCATATCTTTAAATTTTGCGCAAAATTATACAATCGCGCGGAAACTAACATTAATTCAATATTATGTTATTAGCCTTGGCAATAGATTAAAACGATAGCCACAATCGGCATTTACGATAGCCGTTAAGCATTATTTTCGATACTTTTAAAAATATCGAGAATCTGTTCACGAAGCCATCTGAGGCACTCAAACGACTTTTTGTTGCGGTTAAATGTGTAGCGCCACATAGCCAAAACACGTTTTACCTCCTCAAAATAATGAAAGGCAAAAATACCTGTGGGTGGCAGCAACAGCATATAAATCAACCTGATAAGCCACGAATCGGTAAATTGGCACAACAAAAAGAATATAAGCGGATAAAATATCAGCGGAAACACAAACATATACACTGCAAAGCGTATCGAAGTGTGAAAATTCTTGTCCTTGATTTTGCGGGTAAATAGGTCGGGCGTATGGTACGGTAGAAAATTGTTAACAGCACCAAACAATGCCACCGGCGACATTGCTATTAGTATCACCGTTCGCAAAAGCACACCAGGAATAGTAAAGCGGCGGCGGATAATCCAATCGCGGAGGTTTTCTTGCTGCAAAAGTTTGCGGTAATCGCTGAGACAGCCGTTAAGTTTGTGAAAAGTTTCTAAATCGTTGTTTTTCAGCGTGTCCATCAATTTTACAACCTGCTGACCGGCATAAATACGGTTTTTAAAATTGTTGACAAGTTTGCGTTCTTTTTTCACGAGATAAGGCGCATAAACAAGTCGGGCGGTTTCAAAATTGTCGTACTCTTCGTTATTTTCTATATTGATAATCAACGATTTAAGTTCATTAGAAATATCTGTTATCAATTCGTGATTAGCCTTTTGGGGATTTTCGAGATAAAGGTCGCGGTAATCCTCCACATTGATGGGCTTGCCAAAATTGATAAAAGCATTGGTACGAAACGAAAAATAATCTTGATAATTGATGCCAACAGGCACGATTTTAACGCCGAGAGTATAGTTAGAAGCCTCCTCTGCCATAAAAGCAATTCGCGTGATGCCCTTTTTGAGCGGACGCAGACGGCGGCGACCCACGTGGCTTGCCTCAGGATAAATCACAAGGTAACGCTTTTTGCGCAGCACCTGAACCGATTTTTCAAAAATTTCGTCGTTTTGTTTAAGACTTTCTCTACCGTCGCGAATACGAAAAATTGGCAGAATCTTCATAAAAAAGAGCAGACGGCGCACAAACTGACCCGCAAAAATATCGGCACGAGCCATAAAAACAGGTTGCCAATTTTTAACGCTGAGAATAATGAGAGCATCCATAAGGGCGTTTTGATGGTTTGGTGCAAAAATCACCGCACCCTCTTCGGGGATATTCTCCAAGCCCGACGTGTACACCTTTTTATAAAAGACGTGGTTGTGCATAAAACTTGCAAACGGCTTCAACAGCGCGTACAACCAACTAAAATCCTCTACATTTTTAATTTTCATATTACCCTCTGCTATGGCACATTTTCAGGTGCAAATGTAGTTATTTTTTGTTTCTGCAAAAAATTAAGTACACCTTATTATAATAATGAAAAAAAACTATATATTTGCAAAAAACAACAAAAGAAACAAAAATGCAAACAAGAACCATCAACATACCTGTTACTGTACCAAATTCGTATCCTGTTGACGAGTTGAAACGTAGGCTTACAGATTATGCCCAATATATTATCTCACAGCCAGTTATCAACCAAAAACAATATAAACACGAATCATTATGCGGTATTTTTAAATCTAAAAAAACAGAAGAGAATTTGGTTGAAGAGTATTTAAAAGACAAGTATGAATTACAAGATAATACAAAATGAAAGTTTTTCTTGATACAAATATCTTTATAGAATACTTTGAGCAACGAAATGATTATCAATCTGTTGATAAAATTTTGAGTGCCATAGAAGATGGTAAAATAACTGCAACAGTTTCAGTAGGTTGTGTATACACATTGGCTTATATAGTGAGGATGGAATTAAAACAACAAGGCATACACCGTCCCGAACAGACTAAAAGGCTTCGTTCCACTCTAAATACAGTACTATCAATTGTAAAAGCCGAAAATGTTTCTCACCAAAGACTTGTAAAAGGTATCAATGATTTGGCTTTTGATGATTTAGAAGATAGTTTTCAATACCAATGCGCTATTCAAAATAAATGCAACTGCCTAATAACTATCAATTTGCGTGACTTTAATTTAGCAGACAACTCCAAAATAGAAATAATTACCCCTAAGGATTTTGTTAGCAAATATCTGTAATCAATAAACCTTAAACCCCTCAGTCTTGAACCCTGTGCCGTGGGGATATTTGGCATTAATGCGGACGGGAAGGCGGCCTTTGAAGGGCAATTCGCCAAAAACCATCTCTCCGGCAATGCGGCGGGCAAGCGGAGTGTCGTCGTAAGCCACTAAGATGGCGGCAAAATTATCGTTTTTAGGATTAAACTTGGTGAAACCCATAGGGTTAGTAAAAATACCAAGAACCACAGGCGTAGTTTTAGCCAATGTTTCGGCAAAGTTTATCGAATTGGCAGTAAATCCAAACCTCGGAGGATAGGCGTTGCAATTGTGAAAGCCAATAATCACAAGGTCGTAGGTCTTTAAGGTGTCGGAAAGTGTGGTAAACGACGCAGGCTCAGCCTCTTTTTCAATAGTAAAAACATCCAAATTGGTAAACCTACGAAGCGAAATTTCAAACTCAGTTTCTTCGGCAATTTTGCCAATCGACACAGCGGCTATGCGTTTAGAGGATAAATCTTTGAGCGGCAAAAGGTTGTCGCGGTTTTTGATAAGGGTAATTGAATTTTCAACTATCTGAGATTGAAGACTTTGCGCATAATCGTTGTTCAAATCCTGATAAAGATTTTCGGTGCTTACAGGTTGAAAATTATCCAAACCGAGTTGTTTTTTTGCAAGAAGAATTTTTTTGCAACGGATGTCGATTTCCTTTTGCGAAATATAACCCGAATCGCGTGCGGCAATTATGCCATTGTAAGCCGCCACAAAATCTTTCGGCTGCAAAAACACATCTACACCTGCTTTAAAAGCCCTTACTTCGAGTTCGCCCGAAGGATAATTTCGGCTAACGCCTTGCATAGCAAGAGCATCGGTGAATACAAGTCCCTGAAAACCAAGATTTTTTTTGAGCAGTTTAGAAATAATGTTTTCTGAAATGCTCGACGGCGTTTGCGTAATAGAATCGTCGTAAGCCTCCACAAAGAGATGCCCAACCATTACGCCTTTTACTCCATTGTTAATCAGGTATTTAAACGGATAAAGTTCAAAAGTGTCGATACGCTGCTTGTCGCCTTTGATAATAGGAAGGTCGTAGTGCGAATCGGTAACGGTATTGCCGTGCCCCGGAAAATGTTTGGCTGTGGTGAGTATTCCGCCATCTTGCATACCCGACATTATGGCGAGCGATTTGCGTGCAACTTCCTGTTTATCACTACCAAACGAACGGTTTACAATTACCGAATTGCCGGGATTGTCGTAAATATCCACACACGGTGCAAAATCGATATTTACCCCAAGGCGGCGGCACTGACGGGCAATTTCAAGTCCGGTTTTGTATACAAGGTCTTCGTTTTCGATTGCACCGAGAGTAAGTTGACGGGGATACGAAATGGTGCTGTCTAACCTCATTCCCAAGCCCCATTCGGCATCTTGGGCTATCATCAACGGTACTTTTGAAATGCTCTGCAACTTATTGGTGATGGCAGCCTGACGGTTTGGTCCACCGTAAAAAAACAGCACACCACCTATGTGATAGTCGGTTACATATTGCTCAACGTTTTTGTAAAGTTTGTCGGCTGCTCCCCACTTACTGCTCACTTCTACCATAAACAACTGACCCACACGCTCATCGGGAGTCATAGTGGCAAAAACAGAATCTACCCAACGGTTGTGCACTGCGCTGTCGCCGTGTGGCGAATAGGCAAAGTTTCGCGCGTAGGTTACAGGAAAGAAATATAACAGCGATATAGATAGAACTACTGTGAAAATCAATGTTTTAAGCGCAAAAAACGCTGCATTTTTTAAGGTTGTCCTTTTCATTTTTAGGGTGAATAATTTTTGCACTAAGATA
>JAGCYI010000056.1 GCA_017960885.1 Bacteroidales bacterium | reverse complement strand
TACATAAAGAGGATTAGAGTTGTTGATAGTGCCTACGCCGCGGATACGGATTTGCGAACCTTCACCGGGCTGACCCGAAGCGGCTGTAACAGTTACGCCAGAAGTCATGCCTTTTAAAGCATTATCAACACGCACGCTCGTCTGCTGGATTTCATCAGCATTGATTCCCGAAATTGCTGCGGTAACAACGCTTTTTTTCTGAACGCCGTAGCCGATTACCACCACTTCGTCGAGTCCGATGTTGTTTTCTTCGAGCACAAAATTTAAAACTCCTCCGCCTTTGGGTATCTGCAGCTCTTGCGATTGATAGCCCACATACGAAGCAACAATAACTCCGCCATCGGCACACATAATAGTGTAGTTACCTTCAAGGTCGGATATTGTACCATTAACAGTACCTTTTTCGGCAATTGTAACGCCGAGCAGCGGTTCTCCGTCGGTTTTGGAAACTATTTTTCCATGAACGGTTACCCTGCTATCCTGCGCCCATGCGGACATTGCCGCAAAGCACATAATCGTAATTAATGTTAGCAGTCTTTTCATATTAAATAAGTATTAAATTGTGAAACGTTTTTTTTCCTGTTTCCGGCGATATTTTTGGATTTGCCGGTGTGCAAACTTACAA
Organism: Bacteroidales bacterium; assembly: GCA_017960885.1. Taxonomy (GTDB): domain Bacteria; phylum Bacteroidota; class Bacteroidia; order Bacteroidales; family UBA3824; genus UBA3824. The sequence continues at coordinate 9,162 of JAGCYI010000056.1, read as the reverse complement.
TTGATTTACGGCAGAAGACAAATTTTTGCGCTTTCTAAACTACTGCAAACTCTAAAAAAAACTACTGCAAATCTACGTCAAAGCAGTTTTTAAGATATTTTCAAAAGGGTGGCTGACTACTGCAAAAATTCCCCCCGGGCAGTAGTTTTGCAGTAGTAAAATCTGCCGTTTGCAGTAGTTTAAAATAATGTTAACTGTTAACTCTATACTAAAAAATGCGTATGTTTGCATAGAAATTTTTATAACGTGTAATCCCAAAAATTCAAAATTATGATCAAAGACATTATTAAACTTGCGCCGCTCGCCTTGATTGCTCTTGTGGCTTGCGGAGGCGGCAACTCAGGCGGTTCGCTTTCTGCCGAAGACCGCTTTGTAGACAGCGTGGTAAACTCCATGACGCTGCAACAAAAAATCGGACAGCTTAACCAAGTTACCGCCGGAAGTGTTGAAGATATGGAAAAACTCGCCGCCCAAGGCATGATGGGCAGTATCCTCAACGAATCTAATCTCGACAACCTGCACCGCATACAAAAGGCGGCGGTAGAAAATCCCCCTCACATTCCCGTTTTGATTTCGCGCGATGTGATTCACGGATACAAAACCATTTTCCCAATTCCCTTGGGACAGGCTGCGTCGTTCGACCCCGAACTTGTACGCAACGGAAGCCGGATATCTGCTGTAGAAGCAGCCTCTGATGGTATTAAATGGACATTTTCGCCCATGCTCGATATTGCCCGCGACCCTCGTTGGGGACGTATTGCCGAAGGTTATGGCGAAGATCCTTTTCTCACATCTATAATGGGTGCTGCCGCAGTTAAGGGCTATCAGGGTGACGACCTTAGCGACCCCACATCTATTGCCGCTTGTGCTAAGCACTTTGTGGGCTACGGAGCAGCCACAGGCGGACGCGATTACAACTCCACCTATATTCCTATGCGCCTTTTGCGCAATGTTTATTTACCGCCTTTCCGCGCTGCAGCGCAGGCAGGTTGCGCCACTTATATGAGCTCGTTCAACGACAACGACGGCGTGCCCTCTACTGGCAACAAATTGATTCTCACCGATATTTTGCGCAACGAATGGGGCTTCAAAGGTTTTGTGGTTTCGGATTGGTTCTCGGTTGGCGAAATGATCAACCACGGTTTTGCCGCCGACATGAAAGATGCCGCCCAAAAAGCAATTACCGCAGGTCTCGATATGGATATGGTTGCCAATGCTTACAAAGATTATCTTGAAGCTCTCGTTTCCGAAGGCAAAGTACCTGAAAGCCAGGTTACTAATGCATGCAAAAATATTGTCCGCATAAAATACCGGCTTGGACTTTTCCAAAACCACTATCCTACCGTTTCGCAAGAGGTGAAATATGCTCCCGAACACCTCGAAGCTGCTCTCCATACTGCTGAACAATCGGCAGTTATGCTCAAAAACAATGGTGCGTTACCTTTAAAAAATGCAAAGAAAATCCTCCTCTGCGGACCTCTTGCCGATGCACCTCACGACCAACTCGGCACATGGGTTTTCGATGGTGAGAAATCGCACACTGTTACACCCTTAACCGCCTTAAAGCAAGCAGGATACGATGTAAATTATGTTCCTGCCCTCACCTATTCTCGCGATAACAACACATCAAAATTTGCCGACGCAGCCCGTGCCGCCAAATCTGCCGACGTGGTGATATTTGTAGGTGGCGAGGAATCGATTCTCAGCGGCGAGGCTCACTGCCTTAGCAACCTCAACCTCCAAGGTGCTCAATCGGCATTGCTCGAAACCCTTCACAAAGCCGGGAAACCTGTTATTTGTGTAATTATGGCAGGTCGTCCGCTCACCATCACCGACGACATTAAAAACTGTGACGCAATACTTTACATGTTCCATCCGGGCACAATGGGCGGCAATGCGTTGGTAAATCTTGTTTCGGGCAAAGTTTCGCCTTCGGGCAAATTACCTGCAAGTTTCCCCAAAAACGCAGGACAAATTCCCGTTTACTACAACCAAAACAACACAGGTCGTCCCGCCTCGGGTCACGAAATTTTGTTAGACAATATTCCCGCTGAGGCAGGTCAGACATCGCTCGGATGCACTTCTTATATGTTAGATACAGGATTTGGACCGCTCTATCCCTTTGGTTATGGATTGAGCTACACCACCTTCGATTTTTCAGATTTTGCCATCAACAAAACCGAATTTGCTGGCGAAAACGACGAAATAAAAATCTCATTCTCTGTGAAAAACACCGGCGAATACGATGGTGCCGAAGTTGCTCAAATCTACGTCCGCGACATGGTGGCAAGCATTACCCGTCCCATCAAAGAGTTGAAAGGCTTTAAAAAGGTATTCCTCCAAAAAGGCGAACAGCAAAATGTAGAAATCTCCGTGCCACTTTCTGCGCTCAAATTCTACGGCTTAGACGACAAAGAAATTCTCGAAAAAGGTGCGTTTGAAGTGTGGGTTGCCACATCAAGCGCCAACGAAGATATAAAATGGAAGACTAAAATTGAGGTGAAATAGTGAATAAATTAGTTTGAAAAAAAGAGCGGATATTTATGTCCGCTCTTTTTTTATTATCTATCTTAGCGGCAAAATTTTATATTTTTAACAATGCGAGAAGACACTTATACTTTTAAAAAATCGAAAAGAAATGATTTGATACAATTTCTTTGGTGTTGTATGATACCAATAATTATAATGTTGGTTGCCTTTTTTTTCCTAAAAAATATACCTGATAGTATATCTGATTGCTATTATTCTCAAGGTGAATTACGAGAAAAGAATTCTTATTATAAAACGATTTCTTTGAAACGTGATTTAAATCCTACTAATCCTGATATTCCATGTGCATATTACTCTCATTCTACCTATTTTGAAATAGGTAGAAGCGACCTTTATGATAAAATTGATTCTATTTTAAAAATTGACACTTCAGAACATTTTATACAAATATGGTATCAAGAACATCGTTATATGTCTCGAGGAAGTATCGGTGTCCAACATTTCAAAGAGTATTTTCAAATAATCGTTGATGGTACAATTGTACTTCCTTTTAACAAATGGGAACATCAACAGTTTAATGTTATAATGATGATTTTTGGTGTTTTGCTTTTGGGGTTATTTATAAAATTATACCTCCTTAAGCGTCGTAACTCATATTTTATAAAAAAATACACCGAAGAATACTTTAAAAATAAGGAAGGTTTGTCAACTATAGCTAATGATCTTTCGGCTAACTATCTTTCTGAATATACCGAATTCCACCTTGTTTATTATAAAGATACTGATTATATTTTCGAAAAAAAATACCAATATGTAATAGATACTTCGTGTTTGTGGCGAAATAAATATCAGAAAGTGCTTTTAAATACTTTTGGTAGAGTAGGATGTTTTCAAGATTTAGTTTGGTTTCACCGAGACCAAAGAAATCGCAACGGCTATGTTTGTAGCTTAGAAAGATGCCCAAATCCCCAAAAACACTATCCAAATTGTACAATCTATTCAGGCAACAATTATCCCAAAGATACCGACACAAACTGTATGTATCATATCGAAGACGACTGGTATATTAGATTGCCATAAAACGATAAGAATAAAGGAGATACAGCCCTTTTAGATTATTCTGCCTTGTGAATCTCTACAGCGGTGTATCCGTCTTGTTTTTTCTTCTTGTCAAACGAAGATACGAACTCGCCCTGAACCATGTCACCGTTGTTGATAGTTTGATTTTTCAACAGCTTAGGTGCGATATAGATGCCCACACCGTTGAACTGTACAAAGGCGAATCCTGCCTCATTGATCTGAATTTTGCCCACGAACGGAAACGATTCCGACGAAAGGTCTAACTTATTTTTGCGTATGTTATCTGACATATTGATAATGTTTTCGTGTTTTGCGCTGCAAAGGTAGACATTTAGGCGGATTAAACAAAAAAAAAGAGGCGCATAGTTTTGCGCCTCTAATTCAAATTCTAAATATCAAATATTATCTTATCTGCCGTTTTCTTTAGCCCATTTCTCATAGTCTTCTTCAATAGGATAGCAAACACAAATCTTGCGTTTGAGATTCTCCCAAGATTTAAAATCATTGTGAGTAATAGTGAAGCCACCCAATTCTTTTCCAGTTTCTTCGTTATCTATAAATGCCATAATACTACCACTTTCAGGATTCTCTGCCATCATAAAAAACATCTTAGGACATCCGTTAGTTGCCTTAGTGTAGAAACTGTATTGATAATATTTTCCAGAAAAGCTCTCTTTGTCGGAGCAATCAAAAATAGGCAACGTTGTAGAATTAGTACCATCGGTCAACGTGAACGTTGTGCCTTTGATCACAAATCCTGTGGCATTCTTAATTGCGGAAGGAACTTGATCAATGTCGGTTGCATCAGGATTGTAAATATAAGTAACCTTTGTTGCTTCAAGTTCTGGCAAATCAGTTTCATCATAACTTGCAAAAAAATGAGGAGGAATATCAACGCTTCCTTTTATCTCGTACGGATAAAAATCATCGTTTTGGGAAATAAGGCTAAAATAGTCGAAATCTCCTTCCCCACGAACCAGAAAATCTGTCATAAATTTGTGAATGCGAACACGTTTCAGGTCAGGTGCGTCTGACTGATATTTGTTCACATAGCAGACATAAGTGTAGTATTCAGAGGAAGTGGATAAAACACCCTCGAAACTCTCTTTTTTATCGATAGTGTAATCGTATTCCTTTTCTCCAATTTTGATGGTGACATAGTTGCCCTGAACGCTTATATTAGAGATGTCGGGCATTGTTGAAAGATCTGTGTTCTCGAAAGCGTCTGATTTGGTAACATCATAAGAGTAGAGTGTTCCTGATTTGATGGGACCTCCGCCGCAAGAGGCCAAAAACAAAGCGGCAGCCGAAAACAATAAAAGATGTTTCTTCATAATAATTTTATTTTAACAAGTTTATATTGATTTTAATATTAATAACCCATTTTCACAAGTATCTTGTGTGCGAGACCAAGGTCGGGAATTCCGTATCCGTATGTAAAGTCAGGCACTTTGAAGTTTGAGCCAGAAAGTTTGATTGCATTCATAATGTCAATAGGATGAGCTTTCGGATGAGCCTGCATCAAGCAAGCAGCACAACCAGCCATAATGGGACCCGAAAATGATGTTCCGCTTGAAGTAGAAACGTGTCCAGAAACACCCTCAACAGTAGTGTTATGACCTTTAGCACAAACATCCGGCTTGATACGGCCATCGTGCGAAGGTCCAAGCGAACTAAAGAATGCTATTTTGCCCTTGCTGTCTACAGCGCCAACGGTCATACACGAATCGGCATCGGCAGGTGCTGTAATATGTTTCCAAGGCTCGTCGCCTTCGTTACCGGCGCTAACGTTCACATAAATACCCTTCGATGCGGCAATATCGGCAGCCACAGTAGAGATACAGATGTCGCCGTTGCACTCGTCCCAAGCATACGAAGTGTTAGGGTCGTCAAACTCATGATAGCCGAGCGAACTATGAATCATATCTACGCCAATACTATCGGCAAGCTCAGCGGCCTCCACCCAGTTGAATTCCTCTATTATATATTCGGTGTCCTCGTCTTCTGTGCGGAGAAGAACAGCGTTGACATCGGGAGCTGTACCTATCATAGCGCCAGGTTCGTTGGCTGCTATACATGAGAGAACGTTCATTCCGTGATTGCCCTTGTCATAAACCACAAAATCATCGTCAACAAAGTCGGCTACATACAAAACTCTTCCTTCTTTAAACATCGACTCAAAAACAGGAACAGAATTGGCTTTGGTAAATCCTGCGTCTAAAAGCGCTATCGTAATGTCCTTGCCAGTAAAGCCCAGATTATGAAGTGCTTGAATATTTAACATTTGGGTCTGATTTTCTGCACGACCATATTTGAGCTTCATTTCATTATCAAGCACATCCTTAGATACTTTCGGACGTTTCAATTTTGCATCTTTAGCTGCAGGCTTATTGGTTTTCTGACGCCACTGATAGTTGTAATCCACAAACGAGAGGGCTTTAAGCTCCTCAAGCTTCTCTTCCGGACATTCCACCCAAACGCAGTTGAGCCATTTTGATTTGCCCTTGACAATAAAGCCCATTTCTGTCAGTTTGTCTACATAAGCCTGATTTACAGGAATATCTTGTTCTGTAACAGGAATTTTGTATTTAGCACGGCGGTCTAACGCTTTCTGCGAAAGAAACGCCTGAGGATTGTTAACCGAATAGGGAGATTCGGCTTTATCGGTGAGTTTTACGGCATAGATGGCACGATGAAGAACTGTGGTGTCAAAATTGAATGACATTCTTTTCGGCCTATATCCACCGTAAATTCTGTACTGAGCCTGCGATGCCGTGCCCGCAAGTATCAGCGCAACTAAAAGAATGAGTTTTTTTGATATGTTCATGTCGCAATAATAAATTAGAGTAAATAAAAGCGGACACCGAGAGTGATGCCCGCAGTGAATTTTTTTTTAACGCACAGGCTATTTGCCACGCAACAACTTGAAGATAAACAGGATAACCACAGCGCCACCTACTGCTACGAGGAACGCTTTCAGACTGAATGCATTATCAACATGGCCGCCGAGCAAGCTGAAAAGCCATCCGCCCAAAATGCTGCCCACTATACCAAGTATAAGGTTTACAATCAATCCATGTCCTCTTCCACTGAAGAGTTTTCCTGCTACAAATCCTGCAAGGACTCCAAAGATAATCCAAATAATCCAATTCAACATAATGATAAAATTTTATAAGTTAATGAATTTGTCGTTATTTTATACCCCAAAGATATGCAAAAAATCTACAACTTTATTTGTTCATTCTGTTTTTTTTTGCAAAAACTGCCATTTTTATTTTTTTTACGCAAAAAACGCAAGCTACAAATGATTTTTTTTGTACTTTTACGGAGTAGAAAATTTTGACAGATGATAACCAAATTAGAAGACCTTCTGCCCTTAGCGCAGCAAAAACCGGTTGATAGACTTTCGGTAGCGTGTCCTTACGATGCGCATACCATTGAGGCTGTGTGCCTTGCACAAAAAAACAACCTCATAAAGCCTGTGCTCGTGGGCTGCGGCGAAAGAATCAATGCCGCCATCCAAAAATTCGCCCCCGAACTCAAAGATTTTGAAATAATTGATATCGACAACGACGAAACCGCTGTGGTGGAGGCTGTTAAAATTGTCTCCACGGGTAATGCCGATATGCTTATGAAGGGACTTGTAAGTTCGGAAAAATACCTCAAAGCAATCCTCAGCCGTCACAATGGCCTTCTATCCAATTCTGCTCAGATTACTCACGTTACCGTGTTGCAAAACAGCCGTTTACAAAAACTTGTGATTTTTGGTGATTCGGCTATTATTCCTAATCCCGACTTAAAACAAAAATTAGTGATACTCAGTGCATTAGAATCTATGGCAAATGCTCTTGGAATATCAAAACCCAAGGTTGCGATTATTGCCGCCACCGAATTGATTTCCAATGCAATAGAAGCTGGTGTGGATGCGGCTATAATCTCAAAAATGTCGGACCGCGGACAATTAGCCTGCATTGCCGACGGACCTATGAGCATTGATATTGCCATCGACCCCGAAACCGCTAATATTAAGGGCATTAACGGACCTATCAAGGGCGATGCAGATTGTCTGCTGTTTCCGAATATCGAGGCGGGCAATGCGTTTTACAAATCTGCCACCAAACTCGGCGGAAGCGAAATCGCAGGCTGCCTATCAGGTACAAAATCGCCCGTGGTGATGACTTCACGGGCGGATTCGACACTTTCTAAATATTATTCTATTTTGATTGCGATGGTGGCTAATAAATAACCGGACGTACACAACTTACATACGTTCCAAAACGTTGATACCCAACATATTCAAGCATTTTGCAATTACCTTTCCAGTGTTGTCGGAGAGTATTGTGCGGAATTCGCGGGCTTGGGCGTTTTCTTCTGAAACTATTTTGCAATCGTGATAGAACTGATTGTATTGTTTGCTGAGTTCGTACACGTAGTTGGCAATCTGTGCGGGCGAACAAAGGTTGCAAGCCTCGGCCACTACGTTGGGGAAATCGGCGATGCGCTTTACCAATTCGGCTTCGGCGGCGTTGAATCCTTCGTAATCAGCATTGAGAGCAACGCGTTCGATAGATTTTTCTTCTAACTTGCGGAAAATTGAGCGGATACGTGCGTAGGTGTAGAGCACAAACGGACCGGTATTGCCGTTGAAGTCGATACTTTCGGCAGGATTGAAAAGAATTGTCTTTTTGGGGTCTACTTTTAATATAAAGTATTTGAGAGCAGCCATTGCAATTGTGGAGACTGTAACGTCTTGCTGCTCAGGGGTCATCTCGTTGAGTTTGCCAAGTTCCTCAGAGGTTTTGCGTGCGGTTTCGGTCATTTCGGCAATAAGGTCGTCGGCGTCAACAACAGTGCCTTCGCGACTTTTCATCTTGCCGTTGGGCAGTTCTACCATACCATAAGAGAAATGCTTGATGGCGTCGCTCCACTCAAATCCCATCTTTTTGAGAACGAGTTTGAGCACTTTGAAATGGTAATCCTGCTCGTTGCCAACCACATAAATATGTTGGTCGAAATGGTACTGACGATAACGGAGGGCGGCTGTGCCAAGGTCTTGGGTCATATAAACAGTGGTGCCGTCGCTGCGGAGAAGAATCTTTTTGTCGAGACCATCGGCTGTGAGGTCAATATATGTGGCGCCGGTTTCGTCTTTTTGGCAGATTCCTTTGTTGAGAGCGTCCACAACGTACTGTTTTCCTTCGAGATAGGTTTCAGATTCGTGGTAAATCTTGTCGAAGGAAATGCCCATAAGTTTGTAGGTAACGTCAAAACCATCGTAAACCCAATTGTTCATCTGTTTCCAAAGAGCCACGGTGTCGGGGTCGCCGGCTTCCCACTTTTGAAGCATTTGGTGAGCCTCTATAATAGAAGGTGCTTTTTGTTTGGCATCGTCTTCGGTAAGACCCTCAGCCATAAGTTGTTTGATTTCGTCTTTGTAATGTTGGTCAAAAAGCACGTAATATTTTCCTATAAGGTGGTCGCCCTTCATGCCCGACGATTCGGGAGTTTCGCCGTTGCCCCATTTCTGCCAAGCAAGCATAGACTTGCAAATATGTATGCCACGGTCGTTTACGAGGTTTACCTTTACCACAT